>CAZGHR010000015.1:15634-21752 GCA_964525545.1 uncultured Dechloromonas sp. | reverse complement strand
CCAGGATCGCTATAGGGATTGTGGACACTTCTGTGCGGACTGCGAATCCAGGTGCCTGCAGGATAGTCACCGTGTTCATCACTAAACACCCCCTCCAGAACAAGAATCTCCTCTCCGCCCCAATGCATATGGGGTTGAAACTTGGTACCAGGCGCCCATCGCACGAGCGCGGCATGCTCCGTACCAAACTCATGAAGCGGCAGCACGCTTAACCCAGGAACCAGCCCCTGCCTAAATACTTCGTTCTTGGTGTCAATCATGATCCTCACGGTATCGTCAGCATCAAACTGTCGCACCTTCACGAACAGCTCACATCCACCCTCGGAGTAGGCTGCATGCCTTGATCCCGGCGGATTACGCACATAACTTCCCGCGGGGTAGTCACCGTGTTCATCCGAAAACAGCCCTGATAAAACAAGGAACTCTTCGCCCAGCGGATGTTCGTGAGGTGTAAAGCGCGATCCTGCCGCAAAGCGAACAATGCTTGTTGCCCGGGCATCTTCTGCTCCCAGTCTATCTAACATAATTCGATCAACCCCAGCGACTGGTGATGGCACCCATTCGGCATTTTGCGTATCAAGCACAACACGCTCATCAAAATTTGTATTTACGAGCATTAAAATTCGTCTCTAGTTCAGAAGCAATTTTTCTTACATCGAGGCTGTGTATTGAATATTATCAGGGCAGAAAACCCAAGGAAGATCCTATGCAAATCCTATCTCTCGATCATCTTGTTCTAACCGTTCAGAGCATAGACGCTTCTATCGATTTCTACACCAAGGTTATGGGGATGGAGCTCACCGTTTTCGGAAATAATCGAAAAGCGCTTTCCTTTGGGACTCAAAAGATTAATCTGCATGAATTTACCAAAGAATTTGAACCGAAAGCCGCCACGCCAAAGCCAGGTTCTGCGGATTTATGCTTTTTGACTGAAACCCCACTTGAACAAGTGATCGCTGAGCTACAGACTCACGATGTTGAACTACTAGAGGGCCCTGTCCAGAGAACAGGCGCAGCAGGGCCGATCTTATCTGTTTATTTCAGAGACCCCGATCTGAACCTGATTGAGGTTTCAAACCAACTTTAATGTTGCACAGTCAATGAAACTTTCTAACTTACTCGTATTTTGTATTGGGCTGCTCGTGATTGGCTGTAGCAGCCTTGAACGCAAAAGCTCAGCGCCGACTCAACAGTACATGCAGGCCCAGATCCCTGATTGGCCCAACATCCGGTATCTCATTTCGACCAAAGCTGGCGTGGCTGACATGGTGGCCGATTTAATGGCAGATCAAAAGCGCTTAGGCACAGAACCTGGCAGCGGGAAATATCTGTCTTTATCTGGTGGCGGAGACAATGGCGCATTTGGTGCCGGTCTACTGGTAGGCTGGAGCCAGAGAGGAGATCGCCCCCGATTTGACCTGGTCACGGGCGTTAGTACAGGCGCACTACTTGCCCCCTTTGCCTATCTTGGCCCCGAATATGACCCGGTGCTTACGTATGTCTATACAGAAACAACCCCCGAACAGATCTATAAGATGCGATGGCTGCTTTCTGTGCTTACCGATGATGGCATCGCAGATACCGGACCCTTATATGACCTGATTGCCAAGTACGTTGATGCTGAGTTGATGCGCAAAATCGCTTACGAGCATACGACGAATGGTCGGTGGCTATTAATTGGCACGACCAATATCGATGCAGGCATCCCCGTTGTGTGGAACATGGGAAAAATTGCCTCAATCGGGACACCAGAAGCCTTAGATCTTTTCCGTAAGATCATGCTGGCTTCCGCCTCAATCCCCGGCGCCTTTCCACCCGTAATGTTTGATGTCGCCGTTGAAGACAAGACTTATCATGAGATGCACGTTGATGGCGGCGTGAGCGCTCAAGTATTTCTTTACCCGACCGCCGCCGCCAAAAAGGCTGATGCAGTCGGTCTTGTCAGAAATAAGAAGAAAGAAGCCTACATTATTCGGAATTCACGCCTGGATACCGACAAAGAAGATATCGAACGCAACACGATCAGCATCGTGAAGCGATCGATCTCTCAGTTAATTCAGGCTCAGGGACTTGGCGACATATACCAGATTTACCAAACAACCCAAAAAGACCATGTCGGATTTAATCTGGCATTTATTGGCCCGGACTTCAAGGCCAAGAGAAAGGTTGAGTTTGATCCTGACTATATGAAAGCACTCTATCAATACGGATACGTTCGTGCGCTGAATGGGTATCCATGGGCAAAGCAGCCACCCGGTCTAGAGCGCAGTTTTGACGAGGATGTGCGAGCAAAATCACAACGGGCGTCTGCAATAAACTAAACGAATTCACACGCCAGCACTGCCAATCTCAGATTTAGGAAGATCCCTCAGAAATTAACGTAACCTAACCGCTCCAGCGTTTTACTTTCTGCGCCGCGTCCTGCAGACTTACGCAACCATATGTCAAAAACACATAATCGGAACCATAATGACCCTTACCAAAGGTTACAAACAGCTTATTGCCGAAGCCCGCACTAAAATCCGTACCATCTCGACCGAAGAGGCTAAGGCAAAGCTTGAGGATCCGAACGTAGTCTTTGTCGACATTCGAGACGTTCGGGAACTCGAGCGCGAAGGCATGATTCCCAATGCCTTCCATGCGCCACGCGGCATGCTCGAATTCTGGGTTGACCCGGAAAGCCCGTATCACAAAGAGATTTTTAGCAGTGGCAAAGAGTTTGTTCTTTACTGCCAGTCTGCCTGGCGCTCCAGCCTAGCCACACTCGCGCTTCAAGACATGGGTTTAACACCCATCTGCCATATCGAAGGCGGCTTTAAAGCTTGGAAAGAAGCCGGGCTACCTACTGCCGAAAAGCCAGGCCATCGATAAGCCACTGATATTTATAGACTTGAAGGAACCTCAAAATGAAACGCACACTCCTACTGGTTTCTGCATTAGCACTCACTACTGGCACAGCCCTGGCTGATAGCAATCTTAAAAGCGGTCTTGGCGGCGCCCTTGGTGGTGCCGGCGGCGCAGCACTTGGCAACGCGATTGGCGGCAGCACAGGCGCTGTAGTCGGTGGCGCAGTAGGCGGCGCAACGGGTGCTGCAGTTACGACTAAAAAAGGCAAAGGCAAAACCGGTGCTGTAGTTGGCGGCGCTGTTGGTGGTGGCGCAGGCGCTGCGGTTGGCAATTCAATGGGTGGCTCTACCGGTGCAATTATTGGCGCAGGCGTTGGCGGCGGCAGCGGCGCGGCACTCGGCCGCCAACTCTCTAAATAAAATATTCCGTGGCTGCTGAAACCTTACTGGTTTGCGAAGAATGCGACTTGCTCCTGGAAGAGCAGGCCATCAATCCCAATGCCATGGCCATTTGCCCACGCTGTGGCCATGTATTACATCGCTACCAACCCGAAGGCCTGCAACGTAGTTTGGTGTTCGCTATAACCGCGGCCGTTCTTTTTGTGATTTCCAATGCGTTTCCGATCGTTGGATTAACATCACAAGGGCTAGAGAGTTCAACCTCGTTACTGGGCATGGTTCATAGCCTGTTTCGTGACGACATGACGCTGGTGGCCATACTTGTCTTTGCCACCACCTTTCTAATGCCGGCTTTAGAGATTGGCACCTTAATCTATTTACTGCTGCCTTTGCGGTTGGGTTTTATACCGCCCAAAATGGCTGCGGTTTTCAGGGTGATGCACTTATCCAAACCCTGGGCCATGGTTGAGGTGTTTATGCTGGGGTTAATTATTACCATCAGCAAACTGAATGCACTGGCAACAGTGCTGCCCGAAATTGCACTGTGGTCTTTTGTATGTCTGATGTTTGCGCTGACTGCCGCCGCCGCCAACTTTGACCCCCGGACCTTCTGGGATCAGGTCGAGAAATTACAATGACAGCGCGCACCTTAACTGGAATTGAGGCTCATGTTGTCGGCTGCGATGGCTGCGGATTAGCGCACCGAGCCTCTCCTACGCAACACGATCTGCGCTGCCGACGTTGCGGCTTGCCGTTGCACTTTCGCAAGCCAGACAGCCTCAACCGCACATGGGCGCTCCTGATCGCCTCTTATATATTGATCATTCCCGCTAACCTGTTACCGGTGATGAAATCTAGCGGTCTTAGCGGCACTGAAGACGACACCATCATGGGCGGCGTTATCTATTTATGGGAATCCGGTTCTGAAGTTCTAGGTGCCATCCTGTTTATTGCCAGTATTGTGATTCCCCTATCAAAGCTTTTTGCCTTAACGTATCTCCTTGTTTCCGTACATCGCCGTTCTACCTGGAAGCCCAAAAAGAGAACTCAGATTTATCGCGTGCTAGAAGCCGTGGGCCGGTGGTCAATGATTGATGTATACGTGGCATCCATGCTGACGGCGCTTGTACAATTCGGCAACCTGATGTCGATTAACGTTGGCGCAGGTGCCATTGCCTTCGGCGCTGTGGTGGTGCTCACCATGATTGCCGCAGAATGCTTTGACCCAAGGCTGATTTGGGAAACAACCGATCAAACACAGGCAACACCAGATTTACCCAAGGAAAACCATGCCGTCTGATGCCAATCGCGAAGAAGAATTCGCCAATCTGCCCCAACCCATCTCCAAGCAACCGCGCAATTGGTCATCACGGTTCATCTGGATTATTCCGATTCTGGCACTGGTTGTTGGCATTGGCTTAGGCGTTAAGGTGTTTCTGGAACGCGGTCCGACAATTACGGTATCGTTTAAATCGGGCGAAGGGCTTGAGGCCGGCAAAACTCATGTGAAGTACAAGGATGTGATTATCGGCGTCGTAAAGACGGTTGATTTATCTGAAGATCATAAAGAAGTGGTGGCAACGATTCAGATGGATCGAAAAGCTGAAGACTTCCTGAGGGAAGACACTCATTTCTGGATTGTAAAACCCCGCATCACCGCCAGTGGTGTTTCTGGACTCGGTACGCTGTTTGGTGGATCTTATATTGCCGCGGATCTAGGCTTTTCTAAAGAAACTCGGGACAGCTTTGTGGCGCTTGAAGTGCCACCCATTCTCACCCGCGACGTACCTGGCCGGAAATTCAAACTACATGCGCCCAACCTGGGCTCTCATGATATTGGCACCCCGGTCTACTTCCGTCGGCTAATGGTTGGCGAAGTGGTGGCCTATGATCTGGATAAGGATGGCAAAGGCGTATCGATCGATGTCTTTGTTCATGCACCCTATGACAAATATGTGAGAAGCAATACCCGGTTCTGGAATGCAAGCGGTATCGATGTGTCTGTAGGCGCAGCCGGCATTAACGTTCAAACCGAGTCCTTAATCTCGGTATTGGCGGGTGGCATTGCTTTTGAAGGCCCTCCCCCGAGCTTTGACGCTAACGAGAAAACTGGGGACGGAGCCGATCAGTCTGCGGGCACCGACGAATCACCTGCTGACGCCGTGTTCCCGCTTTTCGCTACGCGTGAACTCGCCATGAAAGAACCAGACGATCGGATAGAGCGCTACGTGATTAATTTCAAGCAGTCGGTCAGAGGCCTCACTGTAGGTGCCCCGGTTGATTTCCGTGGCGTGACGATCGGTGAGGTATTGAGTATTGGCGCACTGGTCGACCCGAAAGACTTTTCGATTGTGCAACCCGTCGTGATTAACCTTTATCCAGATCGCCTACGCATTCGTTCACTGGCTGATGGCAAGCCCTATCCTGCACCCAAAAATGATCAGGAGCGATTCCAGCGTTACCAGCGCATGGTGGATCGTGGCTTGCGTGCACAACTACGCACCGGAAACATTCTGACAGGGCAACAGTATGTCGCTTTGGATTTCTTCCCGGACTCGCCTAAATTCACGCTTAACCCTAAAGAAAAACCAATGCAGTTGCCTTCGATTCCGGGTAGTTTCGAAGATATGGAAAAATCTGTTGCGGGCATCGTTAAGAAGCTGGATACCCAGACCCTTCCCGACCTGAATAAAACACTCAAGAGTGCCGATGCCTTGTTGTCTAACGACTCGCCGCTACAAATGGATCTGCGCGATACACTTCGCGAACTGACCAAAGCGGCCAGCTCGTTGAAGAAGCTGGCGGACACCCTTGATCAACAACCGCAATCGATTATCTTCGGTAAGCCGTCTGAGGAGTCCAAGTAATGAAGC
>CAZGHR010000015.1:11415-15534 GCA_964525545.1 uncultured Dechloromonas sp. | reverse complement strand
GACGTGCAAAAAATCGACAGCAAACTGGGGGATTCAGTGACTATTGATGCGCTGTGGACGATTAAATCTAACGCCGCGAAGAACAACGCCCATGCCGCAGCAAAGCATAAACCCGTTAAAACGCATGCAGAATCCTCAACACCCCCTGCTAGCCACACAGGCCGTGCCGTGATTACCGAAGCAGTTTCAGGTTCCGGATTCGATGCCCTGGTAGCAGCTCAAAGCCGGGCTTTTGATCGATTAAGTACGGACATTGCCCAATCGATTCGCCCGCAATGAGGCAGATAATCTTTGATGGGCGTCAATGAATCTGCTTTTAGCACATCGAAGAACACCCACAGGCACCGGATATAGACGACAATACAATCGGGATGCCTTATGCCGATTGTGACCAATGAAACCTGAAGCTATTCAGAAAATTAGGAATGTTGTTTTTGACGCTGCGGTTGCGCTCGTGACGATTCCTTTTGGCCTGATTCTTGGCCTTGCAGGTTTTGCGTTGCCTCTAAAGGCACGGTTCTGGTTAGTGAAGTGCTGGCGCCGTTGCTTTACCTTCTTTGAGCGCTATATCCTGGGCATTCGCGTTGAGGTTGTCGGGATCGAAAACATCCCCAAAGAAGCATGCATTGTTATTTCTAATCATCAATCGGCCTGGGAGACGGTGGGTCTGCAGACGCTATTCTCTCCATGTGTCTTTGTATTAAAAGAAGAATTACTCAAGATCCCGTTTTTCGGGTGGGGTCTTAAAGCGGTCAAGATGATTGCCATCGACCGGGAATCTTCCAAACAGGCCCTGAAAAAGGTGACCGAACAGGGGTTGGATCGCATTCATTCCGGTATTACGGTGGTTGTATTCCCGGAGGGCACCCGCGCCGACCCTGGCGAAAGCCTGCCCTTTCAGATTGGCGGCGCCTATCTGGCCAGCAAATGCAATGCCCCGGTAGTTCCTGTTGCACATAATGCCGGCACGGTCTGGCCAAAAGGGGCGTCAGTCAAAGGACCCGGGGTGATTCGGGTAGTGATCGGTGAACCGATCATGCCGGGGCTGCGCGCCCAGGCCCTAAATGACCGTGTGGAAACATGGATCAGAGCGCAAAACACGACTTCTGAAACCCTACTAGGATAAAGGGTTACAAGAAGATTTTCCCCTGCAACGCCAGCCAACTGGTATATTCAGCGCAGACCAATTTTTTGATCCGAGACCCCATGAAACGCGTAGATGATTTTCGATTGATGTTCGGAAAGAAGGAAATAGTCCCAATCATCATTGGTGGGATGGGTGTGGATATTTCCACTGCAGCACTTGCCCTGGAAGCGGCTCGACTCGGTGGTATCGGCCATATTTCCGATGCCATGGTTGCTGACGTCTGTGACAAGCGTTTCAACACGACATTTGTTAAAGACAAAACCAAGTTCTACAAACTAAATATTCCCAACTCCGACAAATCTGCCGTTAAGTTTGATTTGGGTCTGTTGGCAGAAGCGACAAAACTGCATGTGGCAGCAACCATGGAAGCCAAGCGTGGCGATGGCATGGTGTTTGTAAACTGCATGGAAAAGCTCACGATGAATGCGCCGCGCGAAACGCTGCAGGTACGCATGGCATCTGCGCTGGACGCTGGCATCGATGGCATTACCTTGAGCGCAGGTTTGCACTTGGGGTCTTTTTCACTGATCGAAGATCACCCGCGCTTCCGCGATGCCAAACTGGGCATCATTGTTTCGTCGGTTCGCGCCCTGCAGATCTTTTTACGTAAAAACGCGCGCCTCAACCGCCTGCCGGATTACATCGTTGTCGAAGGCCCTCTGGCTGGTGGCCACCTTGGCTTTGGCCCCGACTGGGCGCAATATGATCTGGCAACAATTATTGCCGAGATCGTTCAGTATCTTAAGGCTGAGCATCTGGATATCCCGGTCGTCGCTGCAGGCGGCATCTTTACCGGTAGTGATGCCGTATCTTTCCTGGAAAGCGGTTCGGCTGCCGTCCAGGTAGCAACGCGTTTCACCGTAGCCGATGAGTGCGGTCTACCTAACAAGGTCAAACAAGAGTACTTCAAGGCGAGCGAGCAGGATATTGAGGTCAACAACATTTCGCCAACCGGTTACCCGATGCGCATGTTGAAGAGCTCACCCGCTATTGGCTCTGGCATCCGCCCGGGTTGTGAGTCTTATGGATACCTGCTTGATGGCAATGGCAACTGTGCCTACATCACCTCCTACAACCGTGAAATTGCCAACCATCCGAACAGCAAGAACATCTCGGTGATGGATAAGACTTGTCTATGTACGCATATGAGCAATATGAATTGCTGGACCTGCGGACAGTTTACTTATCGCTTGAAAGACACCACACACCGCCTGGAAGATGGTAGCTATCAGACATTAAGTGCGGAACATATCTTTAAAGACTACCAATTCAGCACGGATCAGAAGATCGCACTGCCGTCTCAAGCTTAAAGGTAACTTGCTGAGGCTGCGTTGTCAGCCTCCTACGGCAAATCGAAAGCCAATCCGGTATGGGTTGGCTTTTTTATTACGCTCTGACAACCAAGGTATAAGCGTTTAATTATGCCTTTGTAATATTTTTTAAGCACACATGTTGCGGCGCACAATCTGTACTACAATCGTGTCCAGAACAAACCACTTATTTCTTTACAGGAGATACAAATGATGACCAAACCATTTAACGCCGAAGACCTGATCGCCGCTAACAGTGCTGCGCTTGCTCATTACCAGTCGGTTGCCAATACCGCCCTGGCTGCTGTTGAAAGCCTCGCCGCTCTGAACCTTGGCTTTGCCCGTGAGTCGCTCGAGAACACATCGAAGCACACGCACGCTGCGCTGTCGGCCAAGACACCTCAAGACGTTGCTGCACTGCAATCAAAAGCCGTTCAGCCTGCTGCTGAAAACCTGATGGCCTACACCCGTACCGTTTACGAAATCTCGACCGGTGCCGCTAAGGAAATCGCTGATCTGATCAAGGGTCAATTTGACCAACTGAATCAAGCTGCTCAAGAAGCCGCTGTTAACGCTGCCAAGGCATCGCCGTTTGGTGCTGACGTTGCACTGGCCGCTGTGAAGCAAGCCGTTGCTGCTGGCAACACCGCCTACGAAAACTTCAGCAAGGCTACCAAGCAAGCTGCTGAAATGACCGAAGCCAACATCACCAAGGCAACGACCGCCGCTGTTCGCGCAAGCAAGGCAGCTAAGTAAGTTCTTAGCCTGATTTCCTCCGGGGAATCAAAAAAGCCCGTTCACGACATAGTCCTGAACGGGCTTTTTCTTTGCAGAAATCGCTTGGGCTTATTCAGGCAGTATCGGGTAATCGATATACCCTTCCGCACCACCACCGTAAAGTTTGTCGGCTTTTAACTCGTTAAACGGCAGATCCTCTTTCAAGCGGCGCACCAGATCCGGCGTACTGATAAAGGGCCGGCCAAATGCCACAAGATCAGCCTTACCGCTCGCAACTTCTGTCATCGCTTCTTCTCGCGTGTAGCAATTGTTGACCATCCATGCACCCCGGTACTTGCTATGCAAGGCTTCGTAGTCGAAGGTCTCGGCGGTTTCTCGTGAGCTCCCCGTTTCACCTTCTATCACGTGCAGATAAGCCAAGCCCAATGGCGCGAGCTTTTCAACGACATAGCCATACAACGCCTGCGGATTGCTATCGAGATCGGTAGAACCGCCAAAGGTGGTCATCGGGCTTAAACGCACACCTGTGCGACCGGCCCCCACTTCTTTTGTAACCGTCCCTACGACCTCTAAGAGCAAACGGGCTCGATTTTCAATCGCGCCGCCGTAAGGGCCTGTGCGATCGTTCACGCTATCACGCAAAAACTGTTCAATCAGATACGTATTGGCTGCATGAATTTCCACGCCATCAAAGCCTGCATCAATCGCATTGCGCGCTGCTTTGCGATAATCCTCAATCAGCGCAGGAATCTCCTCGTCTCTTAGCGCGCGAGCCGGAGACACAGGTTCGAAACCATTGCGTGTAAAGGTCATGGCTTTGGATGGCTGCGCCGAAGACGACACAGGGGCCGCCCCCTCTGGCAACAATGACGAATGCGACATACGCCCCACATGCCAGAGTTGCAGCACAATCTTGCCACCCGC
>CAZGHR010000015.1:0-11315 GCA_964525545.1 uncultured Dechloromonas sp. | reverse complement strand
AGTGAGATATCTCCAATCTTGATTGGATCAAAAAGCGTGGTCATGTCTCATCCTCTCTGTTTGGATTCGATGAATAGTTACTTGTGGTTTGTATTATCCAGATTAAACGAAGACTTATCTGCGCGTACGGAATATGTCATTGAAATATATAGGATGTAAACACAACCAAAGTTGACACCCATCAATAAAATTTATATCTGATTAACTTGTTATGTACTGGACAATTGGCGGATAATGAACCCAGACCCCAAAAAGGGGCGTGGAGTGAGACATGCAATTCAAAATAGAAATCCGGGTACCCGCAACTGGCGAGTGGGTCTTTCTGGAAATGGTAGAAGAAACCATGGAAGCCATCGCCAATTACGCACGTTTGCTAAAGCAGGTGTACCCGGAGTATCGTGTGCGGGCACTAGATGCAATCACCATGAAAGCCATCGTAATGGTTTAGTCGGGAGTCCCTGCAGTTCATGAAACAGGCGTTACTAACTGATCTGGCCGGTATTCGTATCGGCCATTTTACTGATACACGACGCCCCACCGGCTGTACCGTTGTGCTTTGCCCGGAAGGTGCTGTTGGCGGCGTGGCTGTTGTTGGTGCCGCGCCCGGCACACGAGAAACCGATCTCCTCAACCCGTCCAGCACAGTAAACGAAGTGCATGCTGTGGTGCTGAGCGGCGGTAGTGCCTTTGGTCTGGATAGCGCTAGCGGTGTTATGCGCTGGCTACACGAACATCATCATGGCCTTCAGGTTGGCCCTGTCCGTGTGCCCATCGTTCCTGGTGCTGTTTTGTTTGACCTGCTGGTTGATGATTTTGCGCAACCGGATGGCTCAGGCATTACACCCGATGCCCATGCAGGGTACCAAGCGTGCATCGATGCGATGCAGAATCCGGCATCCGTGCTGGCTCAAGGCAATATCGGCGCCGGCACCGGCGCCACCGTCGGCAAACTAAATGGCCCGGAATGTGCCATGCGTGGCGGCCTGGGCTGGGCTGCGCTTAACGTGAATGGCATCACCATCGCGGCCATTATTGCCTGCAACGCCGTTGGCGACGTTGTTGATCCTCACACCGGCGCCATACTTGCTGGCGCCCGAAAAACATCCGAATCCCTAGAGCGCATCAATGCCGTAGAAGCAGAGCTTGATGGGCTGTCTACTAATGGCTTGCATGCCGGTAGTAACACCACAATCGGTGTGATCATCACGGACGCCACGCTCACCAAAGCACAGGCTCAACGTCTGGCGCAGGTGGGGCATGATGGCTTGGCGCGCACCATTCGGCCGGTACATACGGCGATGGATGGCGACACCCTTTTTGCATTGGCCACCGGCAAAAATCCGGCAAGCGTTGACGTGATGCAGCTTGCCACGGCTGCTGGCGAAGTCACCGCCATGGCAATTATCAATGCGATAAAAAACGCGACGTCTCTTAAACTGGGCAAGACCTGGTGGCCCGCCGCCAACGAAGGCCAAACCTCTACCCCCTAAGTGCTCAACAGGCGTAGGATGAACTGGTTGAGTCATCACGCAGGAGAACGTTATGGGTGGTATTGATATCTCGGTGGCACGCTGTGAAACAGCCGGAGAAATGGTGCTAACCGATCAAACGCAACACCAATGCGCACTGGAACACCACTGCCCGAAAGGCACCAAGTGCCCATTAGATGGTTGCTTTGCCGTTCATTCGGGTGTGGCAGAAGAACACCCGGAGTGCCACATCAAGAAATCGGGTTCGAAATCCGGGCGTTAATCCAGGCCCCAATCGCCTGAATTTCTGGCAGGCAGACCTCGTGACCCATCGGGTAGGTCTGCCAGTCAAAGGTGTATCCCAATTCTGCGACGGTGTTTCTGGCGATTTCACCCAGCTTGAGCGAAACCACATCGTCATGTGTGCCATGCGCAATGTAAATGGGTGTTGATCTACTTGCCTGTGTTGCCAACTGCACCGCCTGAGAGGGGCTTGGGATATAGGTCGACAGCGCAATAATGCCTGCGAGCGGTTCCTTATGGGACAGACCGGTCAAATAAGCTACGGCGCCCCCTTGAGAAAAACCCGCCAGGAAGATGCGATCAGCCGGTATGCCGCGAGCAACTTCCCGTTCGATCAACCCGGCAATGGTATCTCGCGAAGCCAGCAATCCGGCTTCATCAATTTCCCGACTGTCAGCTGCCAACGAAATAATGTCGTACCAGGCGGGCATAACAAAGCCCCCATTACAGGTAACGGGAATCTGTGGCGCGTTGGGAAAAACAAAGCGTACCGGGACAGAAGGGTTTAGCCCCAGGTACGGCACGATCGGCTCGAAATCACTACCATCAGCGCCCAGGCCATGCATCCATATCACTGAATACTGGGGCGCCTGGCCGGTTTCGAGCTCGATCATCAAACCAAGCCCAATTAACGACGACGGGGTGGCGGCGGTGCTCCAGCGGCGCCACGACCTTCAATATGGCGGAAGGTGATACGACCCTTGCTCAGATCATAAGGCGACAGCTCTAGCGTGACTTTGTCACCTGCCAGAATACGGATGTGATGCTTACGCATCTTACCTGCGGTATACGCAACGATCGAGTGACCGTTTTCCAACTCAACAAGAAAACGAGAGTCTGGCAGGACTTCCTGCACAACACCGTTCATTTCAATTAGTTCTTCTTTTGCCAATGCGGGCTCCTGGTTCATTTTGGCGCAGGGCACATGATCCTGTAGTTTGCCCCTCAGGTCAAACGGCAAAGCTTTGTATCCGGCCGCTCCTGGCATATGATTAGGCATCTTTGGCCCTTAATCCACCTCAAAACCTAATGCTGAACGCCGTTCTAGCCATTTCCGTTGGATCCGCAGTTGGCGCCCTCACGCGTTGGCAGCTGGGGCTTCGGCTAAACCAGCTATTTCCGACTTTGCCCCCAGGCACACTGGTAGCCAATATTGTGGGCGGCTACATCATTGGCCTAGCCATCGCTTTTTTTAGTCAAAACAATGAAATAGCGCCCGAATGGCGCTTATTAATCATTACCGGATTTTGCGGCGGTCTTACGACCTTTTCTACATTTTCTGCCGAGGTCGTCACCCTGCTGCAAGAGGGCCGTTATGGCTGGGCTTCTGCATCAATCGCCGTGCACGTAGGCTGTTCTTTGATCGCAACAATCGCCGGTCTGATGACCTGGCAACTGGCACGACACGTTTAGGAGTCAACCGCTATGAATGGTTATCAGATTAACTTCTACACCCTACAGAATCGCAAACACCAGGATCAACCCATTGCCGAATGGCTACTGGAAAAGGCCCAGGTCATGGGCATTCGCGGCGCCACAGTAATTCATGGTGACGAAAGCTTTGGTAGCGACCGGCGCATTCACGCCGCCCGTTTTTTTGAACAAGCCGAGCAGCCTGTGCTCGTGGTCATGGTTGTGACGGAAACGGAATCAAATACGCTCTTTGATCTAATTCAAAGTAGCGGCATTAAAATCTTCTACACAAAGACGCCCGTTGAATTTGGTGTGATCGGCGACTAAACGCTCAATGAAATATCACTGTCACATTTCTGTGAAATACTTCCATCGTTAACCAGTCTAGGCGCGGGAGTTTTTCACCATGGCAGAGCACACCATCAAACAGTTTGACCTGGAACTCGACGACCTTAAGTCGCGCGTGCTTCTTATGGGCGGGATTGTCGAACAGCAAATGCGCCAGGCCATGCAGGGCCTCTACGAAGCAGACCAGACACTCCTTGCCAATGTTGAACAAGGCGATAGCCGCCTGGATGAAGCTGAAATCCAGCTTGACACTGCCTGCAACCAGATTATCGCCAAACGCCAACCCACCGCTATTGATCTTCGAATCATCATTGGCGTTCAGAAAACCGGGTTGGAACTTGAAAAAGCTGGCAACAAAGCCGTAAAAATCGCGCGCACTGCCCGGGCATTGCATGCCAAGCACACACTCTTTACACCTTCGGTAGAACTCCGCCATCTGGCAGAAGATGCCCTCGACATGTTGCGTAAGTCGCTAGATGCTTTTGCGCGGTCAGACACGCTGGCGGCCACCGAAGTCCTACAAGCAGATGACCTGGTGGATGCCGAGTACCGCAGCATTACGCGTCAGCTCATCACGTTCATGATGGAAGACCCCCGCACTATCTCACTATCGCTGGAAATCATGAACATGGCCAAAGCGATTGAACGCGTTGCCGACCATGCGCGAGCCGTGGCAGAAAACCTGATCTACATCACCGCAGGCATGAACGTGCGCCACTTCAGCGTCGAAGAAGTCCGCACCCATCTGCTTAGCCAACAAGACAGCCACTAAACCAAGGGGCGCAACATGGCGGCAACGATACTCGTCGTAGAAGACGATCCGTCGATTCGCGAACTTCTGGCCATCAACCTGGAAAGCAGTGGCCACCGCGTGGTCGAAGCCGCCTCTGCCGAAGAAGCCGAGCCGCTTATTACAGCGAGTTTGCCTGATCTGATTCTGCTGGACTGGATGCTGCCCGGCCGAACAGGCCCGCAATTTGCCGCGCGTCTGCGTGAATCCGAGCGCACAGCCGATGTGCCCATCATCATGCTCACTGCCAGAACCGATGAGCAAGATCGTGTCACTGGCCTTGAAATGGGTGCTGATGACTACATGGTCAAACCATTTTCACCCAGAGAGCTCGTGGCTCGCATTAAAGCCGTATTACGCCGTCGCAAACCACAACTCACTGAAGATAAAGTTGCTTTTGGTAGCCTCGTACTCGATCCGGTTACCCACCGCGTTTATGCCAATGACGCTTCGGTCGTCATTGGCCCGACCGAATTTCGTTTACTCCACTTCTTTATGACCCATCCGGAACGGGTACACAGCCGATCCCAACTGCTCGATAAGGTTTGGGGAGACCATGTTTTTGTTGAAGAGCGCACGGTCGATGTGCACATTCGCAGGTTAAGATCTGTTTTAGAAGCCACTGGTCACGACAGTCTTATCCAGACCGTTCGAGGCAGCGGCTATCGATTTTCAGCCACTGCCGGCTGAAATTACACTGCCACCCTAAGCGTGGCGCACTGCAGTTTTTCGGCTGGACGACATGACGCTTCTTGAAGGCTTCCTCCTTGTCATAATTGGTGTGCTGGGATTTCGTCTATACATACATAGACGTTACTTGCACCGAATGTTTAACTGGATTTCGGGCCCGCTCGATGCGCCGGTACCCGATGCTTCTGGCATCTGGGGAGAGTTTGTCTCCCGCATGAACCGCCGTGTCAAAACACGTCAGCAAGAAAAAGATCTTCTTGAGCAATCGCTCGAGCAGTTTCAAAGTGCACTTGAAGCGCTGCCCGATGGCGTGATCTTTATGGATGCGCATCGGCGCATCCTATGGATGAATAGCCTGGCCGTCGACATGATGGGGCTCATCCCGGGCCAGGATCGAGGAACGCCTATCGAGCACCTGGTGCGCGAGCCTGAATTTGCCGCTTACCTGCAACGCGGGGATTTCTCCGAACCTCTGATGTATCACCCCAACCGCCGCGATCAAGCGTCTTACATGATCAGCCTGATCAGCTATGGCGTTGATCGTAGCCTCCTGGCAATTCGTGATCTGACCCGAATTGAAAAACTGGAAAACGTTCGCAGGGACTTCGTAGCCAATGTGTCACATGAGCTAAAAACACCGCTCACCGTGATCAATGGCTTTATTGAAACCCTTCAGATGCATCACGAGTCATTGTCCACCGAAAAGCGGCAACGCTACCTTGATCTGGCGTTGTCTCAGTCCCACCAGATGGGACGCTTAATCCAGGATCTACTTACACTTTCTTCACTAGAAGCTCGGGCCAATTTGGCCGACCAGACGCGTGTGCCCGTTAAAACCCTTGTGGACGAACTGGTCGTCTCGGCCGAAGCCATCTCCGATGGCAAGCACACACTAATCATCGACATACCGCCCGATCTTTCTATTCTCGGGTCGGCAATGGCGCTACGGAGTATTTTCGGCAATCTCATAAACAACGCCGTTAATTACACTCCGGCGGATGGCAGCATCACGATCTCCTGGCGCGAAACTGAGCGAGAAGGCATCTTTAGCGTACAAGATACCGGGATCGGGATTCCCGAGATTCATTTGCCTCGAATATCAGAACGCTTTTATCGGGTAGACCAGGGGCGATCAAGAGAAACTGGTGGTACCGGTTTAGGCCTGGCCATAGTCAAACATGCACTCAGCCGACACCAGGGCCATCTTGAAATCAAAAGTCAGGTTAATCAGGGCAGCACGTTCGAAGCCTGCTTTCCCAAAGAGCGCTTCAGCAGAGCCTAATTGCCGAAGCGCTTGAGCAGGCAATTAGCCGAAGCGCCCTGTAATGTAGTCTTCGGTTTCTTTGCGCTTGGGCTTCATAAAAAGCTCATCTGTCACACCAAACTCCATCAACTCGCCCAGATACATATACGCGGTGTAATCCGAAACGCGAGCCGCTTGCTGCATGTTGTGCGTCACGATGGCAATCGTATAGCTGCTCTTCAGTTCAAACACCAACTCTTCGATCTTCGCCGTTGAAATCGGATCAAGTGCCGAAGTCGGTTCATCTAGAAGCAATACATCCGGCTTCACAGCCACGCCTCGCGCAATGCATAAGCGTTGCTGCTGACCACCCGACAACGAGAGTCCGCTCTGATTAAGCTTATCTTTTACTTCGGTCCATAACGCCGCCTGTTCCAGCGCCCACTGCACGCGGTTATCCATATCAGCGCGTGACAGGTTTTCATACAGGCGCACACCAAAGGCGATGTTTTCGTAAATCGACATAGGGAAAGGTGTTGGCTTCTGAAACACCATGCCAACACGCGCACGCAACAGATTAAGGTCGTAACCTTTTTCAAGCGTATTGCGACCATGAAAAATGATCTCACCCTCGGCCCGCTGGCCTGGGTAGAGATCGTACATCCGGTTAAAGGTGCGCAGCAGGGTTGATTTACCACAACCCGAAGGGCCAATAAATGCTGTTACTTTTTTCTCGGCAATATCCATCGACACCGACTTCAAGCCTTTGAAATCGCCGTAATAGAAATCCAGATTACGAACTTTTAGCGCAGCGTTGACGCCTTGATCGGAGAGAAATTCGGACATGATGACCTCGTTAAATACTTAAGACTTCGAACGACTCTGGAACACCACACGGGCCAGAACGTTGAGCAGCAACACCAGAATGGCAATCAGGGCAGAAGCCCCCCAGGCAAGGTTCTGCCAGTTTTCGTAAGGGCTCATCGCGAAGTTGAAGATCGTGACAGGCAGATTAGCCATCGGCTCATTCATGTTCCAGGTAAAGAACTGATTGTTAAGTGCCGTAAACAGGAGCGGTGCAGTTTCACCGGCAATACGCGCCACTGCCAGCAGAACCCCGGTAATGACACCACCCTGCACCGCGCGCAAGCAGACATCCAGACTAACGCGCCAACGTGGCATTCCCAGTGCAAACGCCGCTTCGCGCAAGCTACCTGGCACCAGCTTGAGCATATTCTCAGTCGTACGCACGACCACAGGTACCGCAATCAACGACAACGCTACAGAACCTGTCCAGCCGGAAAAGTGTTTGGTCGTTGTGACAAACAATGCATAGACAAACAACCCGATCACGATCGATGGCGCTGACAACATAATGTCCGTAACAAATCGTGTAACCGAAGCAACCTTCGAACGATCACCAAATTCGGCCAGATAAATGCCCGCCAGAATACCGATCGGGGTGGATACCAGAGTTGTAAGCCCCACGATCAGCAAACTGCCCACAATCGCGTTGGCCATACCGCCACCTTCAGAGCCCGGCGCAGGGGTTGATTCTGTAAAGAACGCCCAGTTCATTGCGGGCAACCCCTTGATGAACAATGTGGCTAGAATCCATACGAGACCAGCAACACCAATGGCTACTGCAATACCCGATAGCGTTGTGCTTAGGCCGTTAACGAATTTACGGCGTTGATAACGCGCATCCATTATCGACCTCCCGCTTTACGCTCACCTTGTTTGATGAGCCATTCAGACGCTGAAAGCACAACAAAGGTAATAATGAAAAGAATCAGCCCCAGGCCAAACAAGGCGGGAATGTGCATGCTGGCGTCAGCCTCGGCAAACTCATTAGCAAGCGTTGAGGCAATCGAATTACCCGGCGCAAAAAGATTCAGCGCAAAACGGTTGGCGTTACCAATCACAAAGGTCACCGCCATGGTCTCGCCCAAAGCACGGCCGAGCCCAAGCATGATGCCCCCGATGACACCCACGCGGGTGTAAGGCAAAACGATATTGCGAATGACTTCCCAGCGCGTACAACCAATTCCATAGGCGGACTCTTTAAGCACACCAGGAACGGTCTCGAACACATCACGCATGACCGACGCAATAAACGGAATGATCATGAGCGCCAGCACCAGGCCTGCTGTAAACACACCCAACCCCAGCGGGGGACCAGCAAAGAAAGGCGCGCCTAACCAGCTAATCATCCAGGGTTGAACGTACTCCTGCACCATCGGCGCAAAAATAAACAACCCCCAGAACCCATAAATAATCGAAGGCACACCGGCCAGAAGCTCAATCGCTGTGCCTAGTGGGCGACGCATCCAGACCGGGCAAGACTCCGTTAAAAACATCGCAATACCAAAACTAATCGGAACACCGATCAATAGTGCAATAAGCGACGTGGCGAGCGTGCCCCAAATGGCAATGCCGGCACCAAACTCACCGGTCGAAGGGCTCCAGGTCGTGCTGTAGAAGAAACCCAGGCCAAACTCATTAATCGCAGGCCAGGCCTGCATCATCAACGACACGAGAATACCGAACAACACGAGCAAGACTAAAGCTGCAAAACTGAATGTAATGCCGGCAAAAATACGGTCTTGTCGTAAAAACACAGCAGACTTTTCAGCCTGCCGTTTCATCGCGGCCTCTACGGCTGCTTCGGTATCAATCATGTTTTGAGACATTAATATCCCGCCTGAGACAGCATAACCGGCTAGGCGCCGGTTATGCCTGTTAGAGCAATCCTAGGTTACTTGACCGTATAAACTGGTTTGCCATCTGGGCCTTTAATTTCAGCCCAGCTTTTGACGATAGCTTTAACAGCGTTATCCGGCAACGGTACATAATCCAGGGCAACTGCCATCTTCTGTCCCTTGGTCAGTGCCCAGTTGAAATACTTCAGTACTTCAGCACTTTGCTCTGGCTTCTCAGCTTTCTTGTAAACCAGAATGAACGATGCTGAGGTAATTGGCCAGGAATTAGCACCTGCCTGATTATTCAGATTCACTGCAAAGTTAGGCGTACCGGCCCAGTTGGCTTTCGATGCAGCGGCTGCAAAGCTTGCTTCATTGGGCTGAACTGCTTTGCCATCACGATTAATCAGCGAGACGTGAGACATCTTGTTTTGCTTGGCATAGGCGTATTCCACATAACCTACGGCGCCATCAATCTTGGTCACGTTTGCCGCAACCCCGGCATTACCCTTACCACCGACACCGGCTGGCCAGTTCACTGTCTTGCCAGTGCCCACTACACCTTTGAAGGGTGGCGACACTTGCGCCAGGAAGTCTGTAAAGACAGCCGTCGTGCCCGATGAGTCCGAGCGGTAAACAATCGTAATAGCTGTATCCGGCAGCGTTACGCCCGGATTGACCGATGCAATAGCCGGGTCATTCCATTTCGTAATCTTGGCACGGAAAATATCCGACAGCGTCGCGTTATTCAGCTTCAACTGCCCCGGAGCAATACCCTTGATGTTAACAACAGGTACTACACCACCAATAATGGCTGGAAACTGTGCCAGACCGCTTTTATCCAGCTCGGCAGCAGCAACCGGATCATCGCTTGCGCCGAAATCAACGGTTTTCGCCTGGATTTGTTTAACGCCACCACCTGAACCGATCGCCTGGTAGTTAATCGTCGTTCCGGTTTCTGCTTTGTAGGTTTCGGCCCACTTGGCATACATTGGCGCAGGGAAAGTAGCGCCAGCACCCGTTAGCTGGGCAGCATTCGCGCCCGCAACCAGACCCGCCGAAGCCAGCAGGCTCACCAACAGTTTATTCACAGAAACTTTCATCGCTTAGACTCCAGTAGTTGATCCCATAGCGCACAGGCACGGGATTAAAATTTCAACAGGCTGAAGTTTAGGGGTGGAACATTACCGAATTATGACAATCTGTCACTTCAGCAAAAAATCATGCAATTTGTCCGCATCGCCCGCGGCAATAATGCGCCCAGCCTTGCTGGCCTTTTGGTGCGTGTACATGGGGTCGTAATATTCGCGCAGCAGCAGCTCAATCCACAACCGGTGCCCATCAACTGCGCCTGATAAGCGCTGCGTCGACAGCGCATCAGCAAGCATCGCCGACGCCCGCTTGTAGCGCTCTCCACCCAGGCGCTTTTGAATATTCGCTAGGCTTTGCTGAAGGTGCGCTTCAAACTGGCTAAATCCCTCATCCGCGCCATAGAAGGCCTGATGATCGGCCAGTTGATCCACCACATAGTCCCTTAGGATGCGAGCTACCCTGTTTTCGAAGGTGTCTTCCAACCAAACCAGCGGTGCTTGATTCATTTCCCGGTATAAATGCTCTGGCAGGGCGCATTTGCCCACAAAATGGCCTTCATCTTCAACCACAAAGCCTGGCAGCCCCGCTGCCTCAAGCTGGAGGAAGCGGATAGCAATCTGATGCTCGAAATCAATCTGCGCCGGTTGTCCGTTCACACGCTTTCCAAACCCGGAGCCCCGATGGTTGGCACAACCCTCCAAATCCAGGGCGTGGGGCAGCTTTGCGAGCAATTCGGTTTTTCCTGTGCCCGTCATACCGCCCACAACCCACATTTTGCGTTCGTTGACCGCTGTCTCAGTGGTGGCCATTAAAAACTGCCGCATGGCCTTGTAACCACCCTCAATTCGGCGATACTCAACCCCTGCGGTTTCTGCCAGCCAGCGTTGCACGATCTGCGAGCGCAAGCCACCCCGGAAACAAAAGAGATAGCCTTCCGGGTTGGCACGGGCAAATGCGGCCCAGGCATCGATGCGCTGACTACGCACCTCACCCGCTACCAAGTGATGCCCCAGCGCAATCGCAGCCTCCTGCCCCTTCTCTTTGTAACAGGTGCCTACCTGAGCCCGCTCATCATCGGTCATCAGCGGTAAATTCGTCGCTCCGGGAAAACTCCCGCGACTAAACTCGATAGGTGCACGGGTGTCCATCAGCGGCGCGCCGCTGAGCAATATTTCCCGGTAGTCGTTAACAGTCTGCAGCATTAGCGAACAACAACCGCCTGCGCCTGCTGCGCTACCAGTTGGCCTATGGGCTGCAAGCTTAAG
>CAZGHR010000014.1:0-23145 GCA_964525545.1 uncultured Dechloromonas sp. | reverse complement strand
GGATAAGGCGTCACCAGCATCGCCGTGATGCGGCCTTCCAGATCATCAATCGCCACACGTTCGATTTCACGGTGTGCCATCTTGGCAAACGCATCCGATGGGCGCATGGCCGGCACCATATCCGAGAGATACATCTCTGTTGTCAAACGTGCCACATCGTTGGCTTTATACACATCATGAATTTGCTGACACAAATCACGCAGTCCAACGCGCTCATAGCGTGGATGCTTCTGGCAGAACTCCGGCAGCACCTTCCATAGCGGCTGATTCTTGTCGTAGTCATCCTTGAACTGCTGCAGCTCGGTCACCATCGTATTCCAGCGACCCTTGGTAATGCCAATCGTGAACATGATGAAGAATGAGTACAGGCCGCACTTTTCGACGATCACACCATGCTCGGCCAGATACTTGGTCACAATGGCTGCCGGAATGCCGATGTCTTCCGAGAAAGCGCCATCAACGTCTAACCCCGGTGTAATGATCGTTGCCTTGATCGGGTCCAGCATATTGAAGCCATCTGCCAGTTGACCAAAACCATGCCAGCGCTCGCCCGGTTTCAGCATCCAGGCCTCGCGTTCTTCAATCCCCTCTTCCGAGAGATCGTCCGGGCCCCAGACCTTGAACCACCAGCCTTCGCCCCACTCTTCATCGACCTTGCGCATGGCACGGCGGAAATCGAGGGCTTCTGCGATCGACTCTTCTACCAATGCCGGTCCACCGGGTTCTTCCATCATGGCTGCTGCCACGTCGCACGAGGCGATAATCGCGTACTGCGGCGATGTGGAGGTATGCATCAGATAGGCTTCGTTGAAAACATCGCGATCCAGTTTGCGATCATCCGAATCCTGCACCAGAATCTGCGAAGCCTGGCTGAGACCGGCTAGCAACTTATGCGTGGATTGGGTCGAGAAGACCATCGATTCTTTACAACGCGGACGATCGGCACCGATGGCATGATAGTCGCCATAAAAATCGTGGAAGGCCGCATGCGGTAACCAGGCTTCGTCAAAGTGCAAGGTATCGATCTTGCCGTCCAGCATTTCTTTGATTTCTTCGACGTTATAAAGAATGCCATCGTAGGTCGACTGGGTAATCGTCAAGACGCGAGGCTTGGCACCCTTGTCGGCAACAAACGGATTCGCGGCAATCTTTTTCTGGATGCTCTCCCAGGAAAATTCGCTCTTCGGAATCGGGCCGATGATGCCAAAGTTATTGCGTGTCGGCATCAGAAATACAGGGATGGCGCCTGTCATGATGATCGAGTGCAGAATCGACTTGTGGCAGTTACGATCAACCACCACGATATCACCCGGCGCTACGGTAGAGTGCCACACAATCTTGTTCGACGTCGATGTGCCATTCGTAACAAAGTACAAATGATCACAATTGAAGATCCGTGCTGCGTTGCGCTCTGAGGCGGCCACCGGACCCGTGTGATCGAGCAGCTGACCCAACTCTTCTACGGCATTGCACACGTCTGCGCGCAGCATGTTCTCACCAAAGAACTGATGGAACATCTGACCCACCGGGCTCTTCAGAAACGCAACGCCACCGGAGTGCCCCGGGCAGTGCCACGAATAGGAACCATCTGCCGCGTAATGCGTTAGCGCACGGAAGAAAGGCGGCGGCAACGAATCCAGATAAGCTTTCGATTCACGCACGACATTGCGCGCAATAAACTCCGGCGTATCTTCGTACATGTGAATAAAGCCATGTAGCTCGCGCAGGATGTCGTTCGGAATGTGACGCGATGTCCGGGTTTCACCATGCAGGAAGATCGGTATGTCTGCGTTTTTGTAACGAATTTCTTCAACAAACGCACGCAACTCGGCAATGGTTTGTTCTTCATCATTGAGCAGCTCTTCGTCATCCACCGACAGGATAAAGGCGGAGGCACGACTCTGTTGTTGCGCAAACGAGCTCAGGTCGCCATAGCTGGTCACGCCCAGCACTTCCATGCCTTCCTTTTCGATGGCTTCGGCCAACGCGCGAATACCCAAACCAGAGGCATTCTCGGAACGGAAGTCTTCATCAATGATGATGATCGGAAAATGAAACTTCATATCAATGGCTCCTCAGCCAGAAAGGAAACACCGCGTGCCGGCCAAAGCCAGAACACGCGGCGCGAATGCTGCCGACTCGACGAGTCTAACGGTTTAAATTTTCGGGAGTGTGACACCGACCTGACCCTGGTATTTACCACCACGATCTTTGTACGAGGTTTCGCACACTTCATCCGATTCGAAAAACAATACCTGGGCACAACCTTCGCCGGCGTAAATCTTGGCGGGCAGCGGCGTGGTATTCGAGAATTCCAGCGTCACGTAACCTTCCCACTCAGGTTCAAACGGGGTCACGTTCACGATGATGCCGCAACGGGCATAGGTGCTCTTACCCAGACAAACTGTCAGCACGCTTCGTGGAATACGGAAGTACTCCACCGTACGGGCCAGCGCAAACGAATTCGGTGGAATGATGCACACATCAGATTCGATTTCGACGAAAGACTTCGGATCGAAGGCCTTCGGATCAACGACAGTGCTGTTGATGTTGGTGAAGACCTTGAACTCACGGGCACAGCGTATATCGTAGCCGTAGCTGGAGGTGCCATAAGAAACGATCTTCTGGCCGTTTACTTCGCGCACGAGATCCGGTGAAAACGGCTCGATCATGCCTTCTTGCTCGGCCATGCGACGGATCCACTTATCAGACTTGATGCTCATACCTGCTCCAACACTCTCCCCGGCGGGGATTCAGTTCATAAAGGTTCACAAATTTGGCAGAAATTGTACCCCGATCGGGAGCAAATCAAGGGCAAATCCGCTTATTCAATGACGATTTTAGGGAATTTATGACTCGTATCCTTGGCTCTGGCCGCTACGCTCCCAGCAACTTTAAGCGCAATGTCCAGATACAGCTGGCTAATGGCGCAATCCGGATCGGCTGCAACAATCGGCTGCCCTGCATCCAGGCCCACCCGAATCCGCAAATCCAGCGGCAATTTACCGAGCAGCGGCACCTGATAATCAGCACCCAGTGCTTCACCGCCGCCTTCGCCAAAAATCGGCTCAGCATGGCCACAATTGGTGCAGATATGCATAGACATATTCTCAACAACGCCCAGAATCGGCACGCCCACTTTTTCAAACATCCGGATGCCTTTGCGGGCGTCCAGCAGGGCAATGTCCTGTGGCGTGGTCACAATCACCGACCCAGTCACCGGCACCTTTTGCGCTAAGGTCAGCTGAATATCACCGGTGCCTGGCGGCATATCTACCACCAGATAATCCAGTTCGCCCCACAAGGTATCGCGCAGCAGCTGCTCCAGCGCCGACGTCACCATCGGGCCACGCCACACCATCGGTGACTCGGCATCCACCAGGAAACCGATCGACATGAGTGCAATACCATGGGCACGCAACGCTTCTATGTGCTTGCCATCCGGCGAATGTGGCTGTTGCCCAGCAATCCCTAGCATCTGAGGGATGGAGGGGCCATAGATATCCGCATCCAGCAAGCCAACACGGGCACCATGCTTTGACAACGCCAGCGCCAGATTGACCGCTGTACTGCTTTTGCCGACGCCGCCTTTGCCGGAGGCCACGGCAATGAGATTCTTCACCCCCTTGAGCAGCGGCAGATTACGCTGCACGACGTGGGATTCAATCTGGCTATGCACTTCTACCTCAATCGATGCCACGCTCAGTACCGCTAGGGCTGCGCGCACCTGCGCTTCAATCACCGGAGCGACCAATGCCACCGGATAACCGACTGTCACCCGCACCTGCAAAACGCCATGGGCCAAGGACAAGGCGCTTGCAACCTGATTGGCCCTCCAATAGGGCTTTTCCGTTACCGGATCAATCAAGCCGGCCAGAATTTCACCGGCCTGCGCTAGCAATACCTGCTGATCAGAAGCGCTCATAAAAACTCCGTTATTTGTAGGGGAACACCCGGTTTTCACCTGCTTGGGACGAAAACACTTGTTTGCGTCAATTTTACGCCCTATCAAGCGGTAAATTCCTCAAAAATCCCTGCTAAAGCACGCCAATCGGCTAAAATTGCGCCCATGAAACGTACGCTCCTCGTCACATCCGCACTGCCCTACGCCAACGGCGCCATCCACCTCGGTCATCTGGTTGAATATATCCAGACTGATATGTGGGTCCGATTCCAGAAGCTCATCGGCAACAACGCCACTTATGTCTGTGCTGACGATACGCATGGCACGCCCATTATGCTGCGCGCCGAAAAGGAAGGCATCACGCCCGAGGCACTTATCGCCCGCGTGCACCAGGAGCACCTACGCGACTTCACCGGTTTCAACATTCATTTCGACCTCTATCACTCAACGCATAGCGACGAAAATCGTGAATGTGCCGAAACGATTTACCGCAATCTACGGGACGCCGGCCTGATCGATGTCCGTGAGATAGAGCAGTATTACGATGAAGAAAAGGGCATGTTCCTGCCGGATCGCTTCATCAAGGGTGAGTGTCCCAAGTGTGGTGCCGCTGATCAATACGGCGACAACTGCGAATCCTGCGGCGCCGCTTATACCCCCTCTGAACTGAAGAACCCGCGCTCCGCCGTCTCGGGCAGCGTCCCGGTGCTGCGCCCCTCGCAACATTATTTCTTCAAGCTCTCCGATCCCCGTTGCCAGCAATTCCTGCGTGACTTCACGCGCAGCGCCCCGGATGGCATTCCGGTGCTGCAGCATGAAGCCGCCAACAAGATGCAGGAATGGCTGGGCACCGCCGGTGAAAACAAACTCAGCGACTGGGACATCTCGCGCGATGCACCCTACTTTGGTTTCGCCATTCCCGATGCGCCGGGCAAGTATTTCTACGTCTGGCTCGATGCGCCAATTGGCTACATGGGCGCCTTCAAGGCCCTCGCCAAAAAAGAAGGCTTGGACTTCGACGCCTACTGGAAACCGGATGCCAAGACCGAGCTGATTCACTTTATCGGCAAAGACATTCTGTATTTCCACGCGCTGTTTTGGCCAGCGATGCTGCATGAAGGCGGCTTCCGCGTCCCGACCCGCATCTGTGCCCACGGCTTCCTCACTGTGGATGGCGCCAAGATGTCGAAATCGCGCGGCACCTTCATTACCGCCGAAAGTTATCTGCAGCAAAAACTCAACCCGGAATGGCTACGCTACTACTTCGCCAGCAAGCTCAATGGCACCATGGAAGACATCGACCTTAGCCTAGACGACTTCATCGCCAAGGTGAACAGTGATCTGGTCGGCAAATACGTCAACATTGCCAGCCGCTGCGCCGGTTTTATCAAGAAACAATTTGACGGCCAACTCGGCGACACCGATCGTGCCGTATTTGATCGCATCATCACCGATGATGCGCTGGCCGAAGTGGCTGCCGCTATGGAAGCACGAGACAGCGCCCGCGCCATGCGCCAGATCATGCATCTGGCCGACGAAGCCAACCTTTATGTAAACGACAAGCAGCCGTGGTTATTGGCCAAGGACCCGGAACAACGAGCGCAGCTCCACATCGTGGCGACCACCGCGCTCAACCTTTTCCGTAGTCTGTCAGTTCTGCTCAAGCCAGTACTGCCTGCCGTAGCCAGCCAGATTGAAGCCTTCTACAACGGTGCACCGCTAACCTGGGCGGATGCCCGCCAGCCTTTGCCAGCCGGTCACCGCATCAACGATTACACGCATCTCATGAACCGGATTGAGCGCCCGATGGTCGATGCACTGATTGCTGCCAACGCACAATCGCTGCAGGCCACCGATGCGGCCCCGGCCAGCAAGACCGATAAGAAGACCGAGAAAAAAATGGATAAGAAACCCGACGCCCCGCCCGCAACCGATAATGCACACATCAGCATCGACGACTTCACCAAAGTGGATCTGCGCATCGCCAAGATCGTCAATGCCGAACACGTCGAAGGCGCCGACAAACTCATCCGTCTGCAGCTGGATATTGGCGAAACAGAAAACGACCAGCCGAAATATCGCCAGGTCTTTGCCGGCATCAAATCGGCCTATGATCCAGCACAACTGGTCGGCCGCCTGACCGTGATGGTGGCCAACCTGGCCCCGCGCAAAATGAAATTCGGGATGTCTGAGGGTATGGTACTGGCAGCTTCGGATACCGATGGCAATCAACCCGGCCTTTACATTCTGAGCCCGGATTCTGGTGCTCAGGCTGGCATGCGCGTTAAATAACCGGTTACACTATAGGGAAATTCAAGCACCCTCACAAACACAAAAAGACCGGGTGAGCATCAATACGCACCGGGGAGGGTGTATGAGCGAGGCAGAGATCACGGGATCTAGTCAGCCAGTAGAGGCTATGGGCAAATCAACTGGCAAGTATCCGCTGGCTCGCTTTCACCCGAAGTTACTCGACTGCCTTAAAGATTACACACCGGAACAGCTGGCCAAAGACGCCGCCGCCGGCGTTACTGTGGGTGTGCTGGCGCTGCCGCTGGCGATTGCCTTTGCCATTGCTTCCGGCTGCTCACCGACCGCAGGCATCTGGACGGCCATTGTTGCCGGCTTCATCATCTCGCTACTTGGCGGCTCCCGTGTACAGATCGGCGGCCCTACTGGCGCCTTTATCCCCATCGTTTTCGGCATCGTCAGCATTTACGGTTTCCAGAACCTGATGGTTGCCACCATGATCGCGGGCATTTTGCTCTTTGTCATGGGCCTCACCAAAATGGGCGTACTGATCCGTTTTATTCCGATTAGCGTAGTCATCGGCTTTACCAATGGCATTGCCGTTGTGATTTTCATGAGCCAGATCAAAGACTTCTTCGGGCTCAATATCCCTAATATGCCTGCCGAATTCTTCGAGCGCATGGAAACGCTATGGGCATATGCGGGGACAATGCAGACACCCACGGTTGTCATGTCGGCACTCTCCCTGGCTGCCCTCATTCTCTGGAACAAACAGGCGGGGAAATGGATCCCTGCATTAGGCAAGATCCCCGGCCCACTTGCGCTCCTGCTCGTGGCAACCGGCTTACAGGCTGGCTTTTCTTTCCCCGTTGAAACCATTGGCTCCAGATTTGGCGGCATCCCACAGGATATTCCCGCACTGGCCTTGCCTACGTTTTCATTATCGACACTGAACCAGCTCATCCAGCCGGCAATCGCTATCGCATTACTCGGTGCGATTGAATCGCTACTATCTGCCCGCGTTGCCGATGCGGCCATTGATGATCGCCACGACCCGAATCAGGAACTCATGGCACAAGGCCTGGCCAACATCGTGGCGCCCTTGTTTGGCGGCTTCGCAGCCACCGGTGCCATTGCCCGCACCTCAACCAACGTCCGCGCCGGTGGCCGATCTCCCTTTTCAGGTATTTTCCACTCGCTCACCTTGTTACTCGTGGTCGTTATTGCAGCCCCTGCAGCGGTCTACGTACCGCTCCCTGCACTATCTGCCATTCTGATGCTGGTTGCCTGGAACATGGGCGAATGGCACGAGTTCGCCATTCTCAAGCGCTACCCGATGCCTTATCGCATCATTCTGGTATCCACCTTCATCGTCACGGTGGTCTTTGATCTGACCCTCGCCGTTGAGTTGGGGATGATTCTTGCATGCCTGTTCTACCTCTATCGCATGTCTGAACTCACCCAGATTGAGCGCATTCCCCTTGAAGCCTATTATGGTTCGGGGGCATTAAATGATGATGAAGGTGTGTCGCGGATTGCTGCCTACAAGATTTATGGGTCGCTGTTCTTTGCATCGATCGGTAAACTCGAAGCGTTAGTGGCAGATCCAACCCATCACACCCGTATCCTAATTCTCGACATGTCTAAAACAGTCTCACTGGATACAACCGGCCTCGACATTCTGCAAACACTGAATCGCACCCTGAACAAACAAGGGGGTCAGCTGATTATTTGTAGTCTCAACGATCAGCCGGCTTCGATGATCGATCGATCGGGCTTTGCCGAGAGCCTAGGCCCACGGGGCATCAGTCATAGTCTGACGGACGCGCTGCTGCGCGCCCAGCTGATAATCCAGTCGGACCCGGTCGCTACCGAGCAAGCTGCGTAAGCCATCAATCAGGTCGGTATCGGGGCGCACACGCAACCCGTTACCCACCTCCAGCACGGCTTCAGCAGTGCCATTGCTGTAACGCAACGACACCGGGCAACCGCGACCGCCCGTTGCCGATTCGGCCAACTGTGCAAAGGGCTGCAATAAATCATACAAACGACGAACACCGCCCAGCGACCGAATATCAACACCGCGCAGATCCAGCTCGAGGCCTTGCGCCCATTGCGCACGCGCTTCGTTAAAAGTCATCAGACGATCGACACCCAGCTTCAAGGCATCGCGGAATTCATCGCGACTCACCTTGCCCTCAACGAGCAACAGCTCATCCATCCGCAACTTATGACGTTGCGCATCGAATAGTTCGCTAAATACCGCTGCTTCGATTCGGCCGTCACCATCGTCCAGCGTCACGAAGGCCATCTTGCCCCGGCGCGTCATCTGCGTGCGCACATCCGTCACAATGCCGGCCACTAAGGTCGCATCGCGGCCGGCCTCCAGCCGACCGATGGGCGTCTGGCACATCGGGCGCACTTCCGCACGTACGATATCAAAGGGGTGGGCCGAGAAAAAGAAACCCAAGGCCGCTTTTTCTTCAATGAGGCGCTGCCGGTCTGTCCAGCGTGGATAGTTTTGTACATCGCTACCGCCCTGAGTCGGCTGCGACTGCGGCGCGGACAAATCGTCCATACCAAACAGGCTATTCTGATGTGCGTTAGCTGCGGTTTGCTCCGCCGTTTCTACAGCCAGCGCCACTTGCGACAGCACCCGCGAACGTTCTGCATCAAGGGTATCGAAGGCGCCTGCACGCACCAACGCCTCCATCGCACGACGATTCACCACGCGCCGATCTACGCGCTGACAGAAATCAAAAATGTCTTTAAACGGGCCACCGCTCGTACGTGCTGCGATGATGGCATTAACGGCGTTCTCACCCGTGCCCTTCACCGCCCCGAGGCCGTAACGAATGGTCTTCGGATCAACAGGTGCAAAGCGGAATTCAGAATGATTGACGTCCGGACCAAGAATAGTCAGGCCATTTGCTTTGGCATCATCATGGAAAATCTTCACCGTGTCGGTGTTATCCATATCCGATGACAAGGTTGCCGCCATGAATGCAGATGCATGGTGCGCTTTGAGCCAGGCCGTGTGATACGTCACCACCGCATACGCAGCAGTATGCGATTTATTAAACCCGTACTCCGCAAACTTTTCCATCAGATCGAACAGCTGCATCGCTAGCCGCTCATCAATCTCGCTCTGCTTGGCACCCTCACGGAAGATATCGCGATGCTCCGCCATCTCTTCGGGCTTTTTCTTACCCATCGCCCGCCGCAGCATATCTGCAGCGCCCAGCGTGTAACGCCCAATAAGCTGGGAGATCTGCATCACCTGTTCCTGATACACGATCACGCCATAGGTTGGCGTTAAACAGGCCTTGAGCGACTCATGGAAATAGTCGATCTTCTGCAAACCCTTTTTACGCAGAATAAAGTCATCTACCATCCCCGAGCCTAACGGGCCCGGGCGGTAGAGTGCCAACACAGCAATAATGTCTTCAAAACGATCTGGCGCCAGCTTCTTCAGCAGCTTCTTCATGCCCTCCGATTCCACCTGGAAGATGGCGGTGGTATTGGCATCTTTAAGAATCTGATACGCCTTCGGATCATCAAAGGCGAGGGCATTCAAATCCGGGCGTTCGCCCGTCAGGCGCGCTACGTAATCCAGCGCCAACTCAATAATCGTCAGGTTGCGCAAGCCCAGAAAGTCGAACTTAACGAGGCCGACTTTTTCGACATCGTCTTTGTCGTACTGACTCACCACCGAATCGCCACCCGGCTGCGTATACAGCGGGCAGAAATCAGTGAGCTTGCCCGGCGCAATCAACACACCACCGGCGTGCATGCCCACGTTACGCGTTAGATCTTCGAGCTTGTTCGCCAGAGTGAAGAGTTCTTTGACCTCTTCTTCACGCTCATAGCGCTCCTGCAACTGCGGCTCGGCTGAGAGCGCCTCCGCCAGCGAAACCGGCCGGTTCTGCACCACAGGGATCAGCTTGGATAGCTGATCACAGAAGTTATAGGGCAAATCGAGCACGCGACCCGCATCACGAATCACCGCCTTCGAAGACATCGTGCCAAAGGTCGCAATTTGCGACACGGCATCAGCCCCGTATTTCTCGCGAACGTATTCGATCACTTTCCAGCGGTTGTCCTGACAGAAGTCGATATCAAAGTCAGGCATCGATACGCGTTCCGGATTCAGGAATCGTTCGAACAGCAGTGCGTAGGCCAGCGGGTCTAGATCGGTAATACCCAACGAGTAGGCCACCAATGAGCCCGCACCCGAACCACGACCAGGGCCTACGGGCACACCATTGTTTTTTGCCCAGTTAATGAAGTCGGCCACGATCAGGAAGTAACCGGGGAACCCCATCTGAATAATCGTCTTACACTCGAAATCCAGACGATCATCGTATTCCGCCTGACGCGCAGCGCGCACCGCTTCGTCGGGATAAAGTTGTTGCAAGCGTAATACGAGACCGCGGCGCGCCTCAGCCACCAGGAATTCATCCAGACCTTCACCATTGGGCGTTGGAAAATCGGGCAGGAAACTCTTGCCTAAGGTTAGCGTCACATTACAGCGACGCGCCACCTCAAAACTATTGGTCAGCGCTTGCGGCAAATCTGAAAAACGCTCGGCCATATCGGCACGCGTTTGAAAATACTGTTGCTCCGTAAAAACACGCGGCCGACGTTTATCGGCCAGCGTATAACCCGTGGCAATACAGACACGCGCATCGTGCGCCCGGAAATCATCGCGATCAAGAAACTGCACCGGATGCGTAGCCACCAAGGGCACATCCACATCCAGTGATAGCAACGCCGTTTGCGTTACCAGCGTCTCTTCATCCGGATGCCCGTAACGTTGTACCTCCAGGTAATAGCCGCTACCGAAACGCTTTTTCCAGGCGGTTGCTCTCAGCGTTGCTTCATCCAACCGCCCTTGCAGAATGGCTTTACCCACATCCCCTTCGGCAGCACCCGACAAGGCAATCAGACCATCACAACCCACTTCGTCAAACCATACCGGATCAAGCACTACCCGCTCACGCCGGCCTTGCACCAGTGCGCCCCGGCTCAGCAATTCACAGAGCTGACGATAGCCGTCGTTGTTTCGACATAACAACAACAAACGTGATGCGTCATCCGGTTCCTGCGGATCACCTACCCAGATATCGGCACCGAGCAGTGGCTTCACACCCGCTTTTCGCGCCGCCTGATAGAACTTGACCAAGCCGAAGGCATTGCCCAGATCGGTCAGCGCCAGTGCGGGTTGTCCATCATCGCGCGCACGCGCCACGGCCTTATCGATACGGACAATCCCATCCGTAATCGAATATTCAGAATGCAGGCGTAGGTGAACGAAATCAGGCAACATCAAAGACCGCACATCCGGTTAACCCGGCAGCTCGATTCCCTTCAAACGACGATACGCCGAAACCGCATACGAATCTGTCATACCCGCGATCATATCGGCCACCTGTAACAGGCGCAGGTAATTACTCTCGCCGGCGGTTTGATCAAAATCCGCAGGGAGCAGGTTTGCCCAGACACGATTGCGTGCAGTCTGCGGGCCACAAGCGCCATCGACATACCCATCCAGCAGGCCACTAATAACTTCGTAACCAGCCGCCATCACCTCCATCACCTGGCGGGCGTTATAAATCTGTTCTTCAGCCACCTTGCGCACCTTGTGCAAAGTCTCGCCGACAGGCGACACATCAAACAAGGCATGATCAAAACTGCCATCCAGAATGGCCGCTTCGTTTTCAAGGAAGATGCGCGCGGCCTCATCCACCAGGCGACCAATCGCACGCGCCCGCAGATATTCAATGCGACGCTTAGGGTCTTCCAGATGCTTCAGTCGCGATGCCGCTTCTATGCCACCAGCCAGATCGAGCAGTAACTCTTCCGCTTGCTCAGGTGATACACAACCCTGCTGCACACCATCTTCAATATCTACTACCAGATAGCACGTGTCATCTGCCGCTTCGACCAGAAAGGTCAGCGGGTGACGGAACCAGGCACCTTCTGCGCGCGGGATCAAACCCACGGTGTCTGCCACTTCGGCAAACAAACCGGCTTCTGCCTGGAAGTAGCCAAACTTGCGGGCACTTTTTCCCGCCAATGGTTCGGCCAGATGAGAACGACGCGGGTATTTGGCAAAGGTAGCCAGCACGGCACAGGTTAATTGCAACCCACCAGGATTCGTCGGGTTCTGCAAATGCGTCAGAATGCGGAAGCCCTGTGCATTGCCTTCGTAATTCAATAAATCGGCGCGTTGATCCGGGTCTAATCCGGCAAGGTAGGCACTGTGCGAGGCAAACCAGGCGCGCATCGCGTCTTCACCGGCATGTCCGAAAGGGGGGTTGCCGATATCGTGCGCCAAGCAAGCGGCGGCAACCACCGCCCCAAAATCCGATGGGTGCACCTCGGGTGCCAAACCATGGCGATCTACAATCGCACGGCCCACCATAGAGCCCAATGAGCGGCCAACACAGGACGCTTCCAGACTATGCGTCAATCGCGTACGCACATAATCGCTTTGTGCCAGCGGGAAGACCTGTGTTTTATCTTTAAGGCGCCGCAGCGCCGATGTAAAGACAATGCGGTCGTAATCCTGCTGAAAGCGGCTGCGATCAGGCGAGTGCCCAACAGCATGCTCGGTGCTTGCACCGAGTCGCTCAGGCGATAGCAGCTTCAGCCAGCGTTCCTGCGTATTCATCATGCTGCCTCCAGCTTGGCATAAGCCAACGCTAACCATTTGGTACCGGCCTGACCAAACCGCACCTGCACACGTGCTTCGTCACCGCGGCCTTCTGCGGCAAGAATAACGCCCGCGCCAAACTTGGCATGCACCACACTCTGCCCCACATGGAAACCACCGGCGCTATCCGCAGCGCCTGCGGCACGTGCCGAAACACGCGTCGCCATATCAACAGATGGTGCGTCTGACCATCCTGTGTTGTAGCTCCCGGCGGACCAGGCCGGCACGGTATTAATGCGCTGCAAGAGCGCTTCGGGCAACTCATCGAGAAACGAAGACGGCAAGCAATAACGCGTCTGCCCATGCAGCATTCGGGTTTGTGCGTGACAGAGATACAAACGCTGTCGTGCGCGCGTAATGGCGACATACATCAGGCGACGTTCTTCTTCGAGACCATCGCGTGCCATCATGGCATTCTCGTGTGGGAACAAGCCTTGCTCCAAGCCCACAATAAATACCGCCGAGAATTCCAGACCCTTTGCCGAATGCACAGTCATTAGCTGCACGGCTTCATCCTGATCACCGGCCTGATGTTCGCCCGCTTCTAATGCCGCATGTGCCAGAAAGTCCGCCAGCAAACTGGTGGCCTCACCGGTTTCGCGATCAATGTTGTGTAAGGCTTCCGGATCTTCGGCAAAGGTTGCTGCCGCATTGACCAATTCTTCCAGATTTTCCAAGCGATCCTGGCCGTCCTTTTCTGACTGGTATTGCTGACGCAACCCGGAACGATCCAGAAGGTGATCAATCACCTCGGGCAAAGTCAGACCCGTTGTTTCTGTTCGCAAACCTTCGATCAAACGGATGAATTGGCCCACGGCCGTTCCTGCTTTACCCGTCAGGCTCGCGGCCGCGTTATACAGGCTGCTATTAAGCTGACGCGCTTCGACCTGCAATGCCTCCAGGCTACGCGCGCCAATACCGCGCGTCGGGAAATTCACCACACGCAGAAACGCCGTATCGTCATCCTGATTGGCGATCAAACGCAGATACGCCAGCGCGTGTTTCACTTCCTGACGTTCGAAGAAGCGCAAGCCACCATAAACACGATAGGCAATGCCCGCTTGAAATAACGCGTGCTCCAATACGCGGGACTGTGCATTCGAGCGGTAGAGCAACGCCATCTGGTGACGCGGCAAACCTTCACGCGTCAGCTCCTTGATCTCATCGACGATGTACCGCGCTTCATCCAGATCAGACACGCCCTGGAAAACGCGAATCAATTCGCCCTCACCGGCATCCGTCCAGAGGTTTTTGCCCAGGCGATCCGCATTATTGGTAATCAGCGCATTCGCTGCGGTCAGGATGTTGCCGTGTGAGCGGTAGTTCTGCTCCAGACGAATCACATTCCCTTTGGCGTAGTTCCGCTCAAAGGCGCGCATATTGGCAACATCCGCACCACGGAATGCATAAATCGACTGGTCATCATCACCCACCGCAAAAATAACGGTCTGGGGCCCACACAACAACTGTAGCCAGGCGTACTGCAGTGGGTTGGTATCCTGAAACTCATCGACCAGAATGTGGCGGAAACGCTGCTGGTAATGCACACGCAATGCTTCGTCCTGTTGCAGCAGCTCATAAGCCCGTAGCAATAGCTCGGCAAAGTCGACCGCGCCTTCCCGCTGACATTGCGCTTCGTACTCGGCGTAAATCTCCACCTTGCGGCGCGTGTGGGCATCGTGCGCTTCGGCCTGGCCGGAGCGGATACCCTGCTCCTTGAGCGCATTGATGTAATGCATCATGTCGCGCGCCGGGAAGCGCTCTTCATCAACACCCATCGCCTTGATCAAGCGTTTAATCGCCGCCTGTTGATCCCCGGTATCCAGAATCTGAAAGGTTTCCGGCAATCGCGCAGCTCGCCAGTGAGTACGCAAAAGCCGGTGACACAGCCCGTGGAAGGTACCGACCCACAGGCTGCGCACATTAATCGGCACCATGGCCGAGAGGCGCGTAAGCATCTCGCGCGCCGCTTTATTGGTAAAGGTGACCGCCAGTATGCCCTGCGGTGACACCTGGCCCGTTTGCATCAACCAGGCAATGCGCGTGGTCAGCACCCGCGTCTTGCCCGAACCGGCCCCGGCCAGAATTAATCCATGCTCGGCCGGCAGACACACCGCCTGCCTTTGCGGCTCATTCAAGCCATTGAGTAGTGGATGTTCCCGTTGGGCACCAGCCGCACCCACAAACGATCCAACCGGGCCGCCAAAGGCATCGGGTATCGAAGTGGCAGCAACGGAGGGGGATGACGGCAAATTCATATCCGTATTATCCGGCTAAAGGATTCTGTTTTCATAACGCCCTGTAATAAAAGATTTTTTCAGAAGGCGTCAACAAATCTTGAAATCCGGCGTTATACCCTCCATAATGTTGTGCAGTGCAACAAACTTTCTTTTACAAAAAGATCGTTTGCATAAAAAACCGATGGCCACCCGCCATTGCCCCCAGGAGTAACCAAATGAAAAAACTTAAAAATCATCACGTTATCGCATCACCCGCTTACCCAGAGGTACTGCCCTGGTTCGCCCGTCGCGCCCATATCAGCGAGACCCGCGCCAAGGCGCTCTGGGATCTGACCTGTGCGGAACTGGATGATCAGAGCGCCGCGCCCGCTGAGCTGGCGAAGGCCCGCATGGCGCAGTTTATTGAGCGGATTGGCCAGGAAGCCGGTTTGCCGGTAACCCCCGAATACACCGAGCAGCCCGACCAGTTTGCCTGGCTTTGCCGTCATCAGGCACGCCTGGGCGATATGGCTCTGGTTGCCAGCGGCGCGATTGCCAAATTCTGGCAACAGGCAATGACACCACCACGGCTGGCTCGCTGAACAAACCCAAGACGTTTTGAAGGATTACGGGTAGCGCTGGAGAACGAATCGTCGCGCAAGCGGCGTCTGAGTGAGCCACGCATACCCGTAACCCTGTCTTACCGACCCCCCGAAAGCGCCAAGGAACACCTCCGGGCCGGTATAATCTGGCGTTTTGATGCTCTGATAACGACAAAACGCCATGCAGGAAAAATATCTGCCCGCCGACATTGAAACGGCCGCACAAACACACTGGCAGAACGCCCGCACCGATCTGGCTGTAGAAAACCCGGATCGCCCAAAATATTACTGTCTATCGATGTTCCCATACCCCAGCGGTAAGCTGCATATGGGTCATGTGCGTAACTACACTATCGGCGATGTGCTCGCCCGCTACCACGGCATGCAGGGTTTTAACGTGCTGCAGCCTATGGGTTGGGATGCTTTCGGCATGCCGGCTGAAAATGCTGCACTCCAGAACAACGTGGCACCGGCCAAATGGACCTACGAAAACATTGACGCCATGCGCGCTCAATTGCAGCGCCTAGGCTTTGCGTTTGACTGGTCTCGCGAACTCGCCACCTGCACCCCGGAGTATTACCGCTGGGAACAATGGCTGTTTACCCGTTTGTATGAAAAAGGTCTGATCTACAAAAAGCTGGGCACCGTTAACTGGGATCCGGTTGATCACACCGTGCTGGCCAACGAACAGGTGATCGATGGTCGTGGCTGGCGCTCTGGCGCGCTGATCGAGAAGCGCGAGATCCCCATGTACTACATGGCGATCACAAAGTACGCCGACGAGCTGCTGAGCGATCTGGACAAACTCACCGGTTGGCCAGAGCAAGTGCGCCTGATGCAGAAGAACTGGATCGGCAAGAGTGTGGGTGTGCGCTTCGCATTCCCATACACCCTGGATGGCCAGGAAGAAAAGCTGTGGGTCTTCACGACCCGCGCCGACACGGTGATGGGCGTCACTTATGTCGCTGTAGCGCCAGAGCACCCACTGGCTCAGAAAGCCGCTGCACAAAACCCAGTGGTCGCCGCTTTTATTGCCGATTGCAAGCAAGGCGGCGTGGCCGAGGCCGATCTGGCCACGATGGATAAGGCTGGCGTGGATACAGGCTTTAAGGCAACACACCCGCTCACCGGTGAGCAAGTGCCAGTATGGGTAGGTAACTACGTGCTCATGGGGTACGGCGATGGCGCAGTCATGGCTGTGCCGGCACATGACGAACGCGACTTTGCCTTTGCCAAAAAATACAACCTCCCGATGAAGCAGGTGATCGCTGTCGAGGGCGAGACTTTTGATGCTGCCACCTGGCAGGAATGGTATGGCGACAAACAACGTGGCGTTTGCATCAACTCAGGCGCCTACGATGGCTTGAAGCATCAGGCAGCCGTCGACAAAATCGCTGCGGATCTTGTTGCAAAGAACCTGGGCGAAAAGAAAACGCAGTTCCGCTTGCGCGACTGGGGTATCTCCCGTCAGCGTTACTGGGGCTGCCCAATCCCGATCGTGCATTGCGACAGCTGTGGCGATGTGCTCGTTCCGGACGATCAGCTCCCTGTTGTATTACCGGAGCAAGTGGAAATTACGGGTGCGGGCTCGCCGCTGGCGCGCATGCCCGAGTTTTACGAAACCACCTGCCCGAAATGCGGCAAGGCCGCGAAACGCGAAACCGACACGATGGATACCTTTGTGGAATCGTCGTGGTATTTCGTGCGTTATGCCAGTGCCAACAATCCTCAGAAAATGGTGGATGAACGTGCGGCCTACTGGCTGCAGGGCGGTGTTGATCAATACATTGGTGGCATCGAGCACGCCATCTTGCATTTGCTCTACGCCCGCTTCTTTACCAAGCTGATGCGTGATGTGGATCTGTTCAAAGACAATGGCTTCAACCTCGACGAGCCTTTCAAGAATCTGCTAACGCAAGGCATGGTGGTGGCACCTACCTTCTACCGCGAAGCAGAGAACGGTAAGAAACTCTGGTTCAACCCGGCCGATGTGGATGTTGCCACCGATGAGCGTGGTCGCCCAACTGGCGCCAAACTGAAGGCAGATGGCAAACCGGTTGTGATTGGTGGCACCGAGAAGATGTCGAAATCCAAAAACAATGGGGTTGATCCGCAAATCCTAATCGACCAGTATGGTGCCGATACCGCCCGCCTGTTCATGATGTTTGCCAGCCCACCCGATCAGTCACTGGAATGGTCAGACGCTGGTGTTGAAGGTGCTCACCGCTTCCTGCGCCGTCTGTGGAAACTGTCGTACGAGCACGTCAGTGCCGGCCTTGTGCCTGCCGCCGATGCCAATACCGCACTCAGCGATACGCAAAAAGAACTGCGCCGCAAACTGCATCAGACCATCCAGAAAGTGGCCGATGACTACGGCCGTCGCCAACAGTTCAATACGGTGATTGCAGCCATCATGGAGCTACTCAATGCCGCAGACAAAACAGCGCTGACTGATGAATCGGGTCGCCGCCTGCGCCAGGAGTTGCTGGAAGCCGCCGTACTCATGCTATTCCCGATCGTGCCGCACATTGGCGAAGCGGTGTATGCCGAGCTCAAACCAGGTCAGAACGTGGCAACGCAACGCTTCCCTGTTTGCGATGCGGCTGCCTTGGTGCAATCGGAAATCGAACTGGTCTTGCAGATCAACGGCAAACACCGCGGCAGCATTAAGGTTGCGGCTGAAGCCGATAAAGCGACGATTGAAACCACGGCGCTGGCCAGCGAAGCGGCTCAGAAGCAGCTCAATGGTGCCACACCGAAAAAGGTGGTGGTAGTGCCTGGCCGTCTGGTCAATATTGTTGCCTAACTCGAACGAGGCTCACTCATGATGCGTCTTACCAACCTTGCAACACTCAATCGCCTGCTGCTGTCTGTGCTCATGCTGGCGATTGTGGTTGGGTGCGGCTTCAAGCTGCGCGGCGCCATTAGCGTTAACCTGCCTTTCAAAACGGTTTATGTATCGGGTGTACCCGACACATCGCCATTTGCGCAAGTACTTAAGGCCCAGCTCCGCGCCAATGGCATTGGCGTGGTGCCTGATGAATACAAAGACCGGGCCGAAGTATTTCTGCGCGTTCTAGGTGACCAGCAAATGAAAACCGTTCTGGCAATTAACCCATCGGGCCTGGCCCGTGAATACCGGCTGAGCTACCGCCTGGGCTTCAAGGTCGAGTCCGGGTCGGGGATCGAACTCTATCCGGCAACCACCATCGACCTAACGCGAGATATCTCGTTTAACCCGCAAACCGCTCAGGAAGTACTATCCAAAGAGCAGGAAGATGCTGCGCTAATTCGTGACATGCAAAACGATGCCGCGATACAGGTGATGCAGCGTTTGTCGACCATTCGCGTACCGCCAGGCACCGTACTCACCGCGCCACGCAAAAAAGACAACGCCTCTGCAGGCCAGGGTAAGCAGCCTGCAAAAACAGCTGCACCTGAGGTGCTGACAACGCCTACCGGCATGCAGCCGCTGGGCGGAGTTGCGCAGTGAATCTGGGCGGCACAGACGGCACCAGTCGTCTGGCAGCGCATTTGAACGGCCCGCTTGCGCCGATCTATGCCATTCATGGTGATGACCCGCTCCTAGTCATTGAAGCGGCGGACGCCATTCGCGCAGCAGCGCGACAAAAGGGATTTGATGAGCGGGAAGTACTGACCGTTAGCCACCCCTTCGATTGGAAGCAACTGGCCTACGCCACCCAGGGTGGCTCGCTTTTTGGTGGCAGCAAGCTCGTTGAGCTACGCGTACCGACTGGCAAGCTGGGGCGCGGCGGACCGGAAGCCCTGCAAGCACTGCTCGACCAATCTGGCCCGGCTGCTACCGATTACCTGATACTCATGACCTTGCACGAATTCGGCTGGCGCGAGCAAAAAACCGCCTGGTTCCAGAATTTTGTTAGCAGCAAAAACGCCATCGTCATTCCCTGCGTACCGCCCGGCATCAAAGCATTACCGCGCTGGCTGGCAGAGCGACTCGCCCGCCAGCAGCAATCGGCGCCGCCAGATGCACTGGAATATATTGCACACCATGTCGAGGGCAATCTGCTGGCGGCCAATCAGGAAGTGCTTAAACTCGCCCTGCTATACCCGGCTGGCCCGCTCACCCTGGAACAAATCCGGGAGGCTGTGGCCGATGTCTCGCGCCTGGATATGGACATGCTGCGCAGTGCGTTGCTCGATGGCGACTTATCCCGCTTTTCACGCACGCTCGCGGCGCTACGGGAGCAGGGAGAAGCGCTCCCACTCATGCTGTACTGGCTCTCCGAAGACATCCGCACACTGGTGCAACTCACCGCGCCTGGCGGCACACCCGATCAACGGCTGAACAGCCTACGCATGCCGCCCCAACGGGCACAGCAAATGAGAAACGCGGCCAATCGCCGCACAAAAATTTCCTGGCGTGAAGCACTTGTATCGATTGCCCGGATAGACCGTCTTTCCAAAGGCATCGGTCACGGCGATCCGTGGACCGAACTCGCCGCACTTGCGCTACAACTCTGCTGACAGGCATCATTGCATCATGACGACAGAAACCAACACCGCTTTAGACCAAGCTATCCGCCAACTGGCCAAGGATGCCCGTACCGCGTCGCGCGGGATGGCACGCGCCTCGACGGAACAAAAGAACAATGCCCTACTTACACTGGCACGGCTGATTCGTGCCGAAGCACCGGCGCTACGGGCCGCCAACGAGCTGGATCTGGCTGCCGCCCGCAAAGCCGGCCTGGAAGCCGCCATGCTGGATCGCCTGACACTGAGTGACAAAGGCATTGAGTCCATGGCGGAAGGCGTTGAGCAAATTGCCGCACTCCCTGATCCCGTAGGCAGCATTACCGATATGAGCACGCGCCCCTCCGGTATTCAAGTCGGCAAGATGCGCGTGCCACTCGGCGTAATTGGCATCATTTATGAAGCACGCCCCAATGTAACTGCAGACGCAGCGGCGCTCTGTATCAAGTCGGGTAACGCCACGATTCTTCGCGGCGGCTCTGAAGCGCTCAACAGCAACCGCGCGATTGCCGCACTGGTTCAAAAGAGTCTGGCTGAAGCTGGCCTACCCGCTCAAGGCGTTCAGTGTATCGACACCACTGATCGCGCTGCTGTCGGCATTCTGATCACTTTGCGTGATGATATTGATGTCATTGTGCCACGCGGCGGCAAGGGCCTGATCGAGCGCCTGATTAAAGAGTCCCGCGTACCCATGATCAAGCATCTGGATGGTAACTGTCACGTTTACGTGGACGACAACGCTGATCCTGAAATGGCGCTGCGTATTGTCGAGAATGCCAAGACCCAACGCTACGGCACCTGCAACACCACCGAGTCTCTGCTCGTTGCCCGCAGCATAGCCCCATCGCTACTGCCACGCATTGGCGCCATGCTCAAAGACAAAGGCGTGGTGGTTCGCGGCTGTACCGAAACGCAGGCATTGCTGCCGTTTGCCGAAGCTGCCACCGATGAAGATTGGGTGACTGAATATCTGGCACCGCTAATTGCCGTTAAGGTAGTGAGCGGTCTGGATGAAGCCATCAACCATATCAACACCTATTCCTCGCAACATACCGAAGCGATTGTTACGGATCACTACGGCAACGCCATGCGATTCCTGCGCGAAGTCGATTCCAGTTCGGTAATGGTGAATGCGTCGACGCGTTTTGCTGATGGCTTCGAGTATGGCCTGGGTGCTGAAATCGGTATCTCTACCGACAAGATTCATGCACGCGGCCCGGTTGGCCTGGAAGGCCTGACCTCGCAAAAATGGATCGTGCTGGGTCACGGTGAAACCCGCCGCTGAGTTTGATGCGATCCTGGCGCTCGCAGATGTCGCGCCAGGATGCCCCGCCAATCTGGCGCAGCAAATTTCCCTTGGTTTACGCTGGACACCCGAAGGCGATGCGCTCTCCGAACTCGTTTTTCTGGAAGACGTTGCTTATAAAAATCCTATTGCCAAAGCTACGGTATGCGGTTCACGCGAACCCCTATTGGAAAACATTCGCCAGCAGCTAAGCGCCTGGTTCAACGAGCCGAACTTTCGGTTCAGCATCCCACTGGCTGCACCGCCCACACCCTTTCAATCACGCCTACGTGATGCGCTATGCGCCATGCCGAGCGGCAACACCGCCACTTACGGTGAATTGGCCAAACATTTAAAAAGTTCGCCACGCGCCGTTGGCCAGGCACTTGGGAGTAACAATCTACCCCTGATTGTGCCCTGTCATCGTGTGGTCTCTGCCGGCAAAAACCGCCTCACTGGCTTTAATCACACAAGCACCGGCATCATGCTTGATCTCAAGGCCTGGTTGCTCGAACGGGAATCAGCGGCGAATCAGCATGCCTAGACCGCCCACCAACCCGCCGCTCCCGGCAGAAGCGCAACAAGTTGTCGATGTATTTTGCGATAGCCTGTGGCTGGAAGCCGGCCTCTCCGCTAACTCGTTGGCCAGTTATCGGCGCGACCTCACTGCCTTGTCGCACTGGTTGATCAAGCACCAGAGTAGCCTGCGTGGCGCTACTGAGGCAGACCTTAATCGTTACATTGCCCACCTGTCACAAGCGCATAAGCAAAGCTCGCAAGCGCGAGCGATATCGACGCTCCGGCGTTATTTCCGCTGGTCAGTGGCGCGTGGCGAACGATCCGACGATCCATCCCGTACTCTAGTGATGCCCATTCGCCCTGGCCGCTTACCCAAGACGCTGAGTGAAGACCACGTGGTGGCATTGCTCCAGGCGCCCGACACACAAACACCGCGTGGCCTACGTGATCTGGCCATGCTAGAGGTGCTCTACGCCACCGGCCTACGCGTTTCGGAACTGGTGAATCTACGACTCACCGATCTAAATCGCGACATGGGTATCGTGCGCGTCATGGGCAAAGGCGACAAAGAACGTTTGGTGCCGCTTGGAGAAGCCGCGCTCGATGCCGTTCAGCGCTACATGGAAAGTGCACGTCTTGAGCTTTCGGGTGGACAACCCGCTGATGTGATTTTTATCAGCCAGAAAACGAAACCACTCACCCGACAGGGCTTCTGGCAGATCATCAAACGTTATGGTGTTAAAGCGGGCATTCCACGCGAACGGCTATCGCCCCACGTGTTGCGCCACGCGTTTGCCACCCACCTGATTAATCACGGTGCCGATTTGCGGGTGGTGCAGTTACTACTGGGACATGCCAGCATTACCACCACACAGATCTACACGCATGTGGCGCGAGAGCGTTTGAAATCGCTGCACGAAAAACACCACCCACGCGGTTAACTGGCGGGCTGTGATTCAAAGGTTAGCCCGATTTGCGACGTTCTTTGTCGATGAGGGCGCCTTTGATCACTGCGCGCCAACCTCACATCAGGCAGACCGTTCAATCACCACGCCGACGCGCGCTACACCGGGCATCATGCCCAGCTTAGCCACAGAGACCTGTACCCACTGCGCCCCAAAATCTTCGAGCAGCAT
>CAZGHR010000013.1:20056-23926 GCA_964525545.1 uncultured Dechloromonas sp. | reverse complement strand
TTTCCGCTGCCTTCACGGCGTCATCGACGCTGGTGCAGTGGATACCGCGCGGAACGTTTACGCCGAATTTCTTCAGGAGTTGTTTGCCCTGATATTCGTGAATTTTCATGCGCTTTCCTTGCCTTATAAGGTTACGAATTTCGAACGGATTGTCCCCCACCCGCCCGAATCTGAACGTATGCGCCGAAACAGGATACTAAGCTCAGTCCATAAGAACGTATGCCAGCGGCACCCCGATCGGATACGAAGATTCTAGCACGCAGGCGACAAAGCGTACGCCCTAAAATTCATAATTATGGACACAATCAAAAGATTGAAAATGTTATCGGGGCGGGCTTTCAGACCGGACTATCGACGTCCAAATAGCGGACACCAATGCCAAAATGCGCGGCAATCGCCTCGCCCAGCGCCTGCACCCCGAAACGCTCTGTAGCATGATGCCCGGCGGCAATATAGGCCACCCCGGTTTCACGTGCCAGGTGCACCATGGGCTCGGAGACCTCCCCCGTTACAAAGGCATCGGCTCCGGCCGCTATTGCCGCCTCGAAATAGCTCTGAGCACCGCCCGTGCACCAGGCAATACGACCAATAGGCTGATCCAGCGATTCAGCCAACACAAAAGGGGGGCGTCCGAGGGATTTTTCCAGGTTGGCGGCTAACGTGGCAACTGTTGCAGGTGCTTCAGGTATACCAATACAGCCTAACCCTTGCTCGCCGAATACGCCCGTCTGTTGCCATCCGGCCGCTTTAGCCAGACCCACGTTGTTACCTAGCGCAGGATGGGCATCCAGGGGCAAATGATAGGCATACAGATTAATATCGTTGGCCAGTAAGGTTTTAAGCCGGTTGCGCTTGATACCTGTAATCACCCCAGTCTCGCCCCGCCAGAACCAGCCGTGATGCACCAGAATGGCATCTGCCTGCTCGGCTATGGCCAGATCCAGCAAGGCCTGATTAGCAGTGACCCCACAAACCAGACGGCGAATCTCTTCCCGACCTTCCACTTGCAAACCGTTTGGGCAATAATCCTTAAAGCCTTCCGGTTTGAGCAACTCATTCAGATACTGCGTTAGCACATCACGATTGACCTGGCTCATTCGGCGTTCCTCTTAATACATATCTCGCGATCATACGCGACGATCTCAGGAGTTTTAAGCATGTGCCAGCTACTCGGCATGAGCTGTAACGTGCCCACCGATATCTGCTTTTCCTTTAGCGGCTTTTCTCGTCGTGGGGGTGGCACCGATGTTCACAAGGACGGCTGGGGCATCGGCTTCTTCGAAGGGGACGACGGCAGAGGCTGCCGGGTATTTCTGGATCCCTCCCCTTCCACGGATTCGCCACTGGCCGCTTTGGTCAAAGACTATCCAATCCAATCCATGAATGTGGTGGCGCATATTCGCAAAGCCACCCAGGGTGATATCTGCCTGCAAAACACCCACCCCTTCCAGCGTGAACTCTGGGGTCGTTACTGGGTCTTTGCCCATAACGGCAACCTGATTGATTTCAATCCGGAGCTATCAGGGCGCTATTTACCCGTGGGCAATACCGATAGTGAACGGGCTTTCTGCTTTCTTCTCGACACCCTGGCGCAGCGCTTCGGTGCGACCGCACCGAGTTACGAACATCTGATGGATACGATGGCTGAAGTGGCTGCGGTACTTCGGGCGCACGGCCCGGCCAACTTCTTACTGTCAAATGGACGCTGGCTCATCGCCCATTGTTCAACCGACCTACATTACATCGTGCGGCGCGCGCCTTTTAATCAGGCACATTTGAAAGATGAGGATGTCACGATTGATTTCAACGAAGTAACCGCGGAGACAGACTGCGTCACCGTCATCGCCACCACACCCCTCACAGATAACGAGGACTGGACACGCATTGAATCCGGTACGTTAATCCTATTCCGCGGGGGCGAGCCGGTTGAGATCCGGCACACCCATCAGGCTATTTGATCTGTCTCTGAATCGGCACCGGGCTTAGCAGCCGGCTTTACAAACTGGGCCATGATAATTCCCAACTCATAAAGCAACCACAGCGGCACGGCCAGCAACACCTGCGACATGATATCGGGCGGTGTAAAGATCGCGCCAATAATAAACGCGCCGACAATCACATAGGGGCGCCAGGCGCGGAGCTTTTCCAGCGATACAATCCCCATGCGTACGAGAACGATGACGACCACCGGGACTTCAAAGGTAAAACCGAAAGCCAGGAACGTTGTCAGCACGAACGATAGATACTTATCAATGTCGGTCATCCAGGCGACACCCTCTGGCGCCACCGCGACCATGAAGCCAAAGACAGACGGGAACACCACAAAGTAGGCAAAGGCCATACCGGCGGCGAACAACCCAATTGAGGCCAGCATCAATGGCACGGCCAGAGAACGCTCGTGCTGATAAAGCCCCGGCGCAATAAAGGCCCATACCTGCCAGAGCACCACCGGCAAAGCCACCAGAAATGCCAGCATCAACGTCACTTTAACCGGCACCAGAAACACACCCACGACATCGGTGGCGATCATCTGGCCACCCTGAGGCAGCGCTGCGATCATAGGTTCAGCCAGCATCGCATACCACTCTCGTGACCACGGAAATAGTGCGACAAAGACGACCAGCACAGCCAACGCTGCCCGAATAAGCCGCGTACGCAGCTCAATCAGATGCTCGATGAGGGTGCCCTGCAAACCTTCCGCTGCAGGCGCTTCATCTTCCGATGGTGGCCCAGCCAATTCCGGAGGACGCTTTTTCAAAAACTTGGGCAGAGGAATACGGGGTAATGGCATCGGGATCAGAACAGCGACAACTGGTCTTCTTTAGGTTTCGGATCAGCAGTTGGTTCGGTTGCTGTTGGCGCCTGTGCAATAACAGGTTTGGATTTCTTTACTAATGCAGGCTTTTCATCGGCTGAGAGTGCTGTGGTCAGCTCTGCCTGATGTTTTTGAGTTTCCTGTTGCAAGGTCGTTTCTACGGCGCGCATCGATTCCTGCATCGATTGAACCGTGGTTTCCATCTCATGCTGAAGACGTTTGATTTCTTCAAACTCTACTTCCCGGTTGAAGTCGCGTTTGATGTCTTGAACATAGCGCTGCAAACGTCCCGCATAGCGCCCCACATTACGTGCAACGCCAGGCAACCGCTCAGGGCCGATCACGACAAGCGCAACCACGGCCACCAGCAGAATTTCAGAGAATCCGATATCGAACATAATTCAAAGAATCAGGACACCGCTCAAAAACAAACCCGCGCCAAGCTGCTGCCAGCGGCGCGGGTGTGCTCGCTGAGCATTAACCCTTAGTCTGTTCGCCTTCGATGGTGCGGCCAACGGTTGGCTGTGCAGCCGGTGCTGATTCAGTTTGACCAACAGCCGGTTTAGCTGCATCAGCCTCACCCTCTTTCAGCCCATCTTTGAAACCTTTAACGGCGCCACCAAGATCCTGGCCTACATTACGCAATTTTTTTGTGCCAAAAATCAGCAGAATAATGACCAGTACGATCAGCCAGTGCCAGATGCTAAAAGAACCCATATCTATCTCCAGAATTATTCTAAGGTGAGTTAATCAAGACGCTTGAGCATCGGACCAACCGGTTGGTCGCCGCCAACGATATGCGCATGCAGATGCGGCACTTCCTGACACCCGATCTCACCATTGTTAATGATGACACGGAAACCGCCCGGACTACCAGCTTCGGTTGCCAATTGATTCGAAACTGCCAACAATCGACCCAATGCAGGCTCATCTGCTGACGTTGCCTGCTGTAATGACTGCAAATGATGCTTCGGAATCACCAGAATATGTACGGGTCGCTGTGGGTGTATGTCGTGAAACGCGTAAACCAGTTCATCTTCGTAGACTTTTTTCGA
>CAZGHR010000013.1:0-19956 GCA_964525545.1 uncultured Dechloromonas sp. | reverse complement strand
GTGGGTGTATGTCGTGAAACGCGTAAACCAGTTCATCTTCGTAGACTTTTTTCGACGGAATTTCACCGGCAACAATCTTGCAGAATAGGCAGTTCTGGCTCATGAGAGTAATCCGCTGATAGTTTAGGCTGTACGGGAGCGTTTTTCATCGATACCGGAAATACCTTCTCGGCGATGCATTTCCTGCAGAATGTCTTCTGCCGACATATCGAAGAAGGCCATCAGTACCAACACGTGATAAACCACATCGGTAGCCTCATTCACAATGTGTAGGCGCTTGCCATCTTTAGCCGCCATAATCAGCTCGGCTGATTCTTCACCGATCTTCTTGAGAATGGCGTCCGGGCCTTTGGCAAATAGCGAAGCCGTGTACGAAGTCGATGGATCCGCATTGCGACGCGCAAGCAGGGTTTCGCTCAAACGATTGAGCACTTCAAGGGTGCCAGCTTTCATTGATACATCTCCTTCGGATCACGCAATACCGGCTCGACAGCATGCCATTGCTCACCGATCAGCGAATAAAAGAAGCAGGATTGACGCCCTGTATGACAGGCAATACCCCCCTGCTGCTCTACCAGTAATAGTAACGCGTCACCATCGCAGTCCGTACGGATCGCACGAACCAATTGCTCATTCCCGGACTCTTCGCCCTTGCGCCAGAGTTTCTGACGTGAACGAGACCAGTACACGGCTTTGCCACTCTCAATGGTGAGTGCCAGAGACTCCCGATTCATCCATGCCTGCATCAGCACCACACCAGAATCGATATCCTGAACAATCGCGGCAATCAAGCCTTCTTCATTAAAGGAGAGGGCATCGAGCCAGTTCAATTCCGGATTGAGATCTTTGCTCATGGCATTACAACCGAACAGGAATACCGCGTTGCTGCATAAAGGCTTTAGCCTCCTGCACGGTATGCTGCCCAAAATGGAAGATTGACGCTGCCAACACGGCAGAGGCGTGGCCTTCGCTGACTCCATCGGCGAGGTGCGCCAGATTACCAACCCCACCACTGGCAATTACCGGTACGGGCACGGCATCGGACACCGCACGCGTCAGTGCCAGATCAAACCCTTCACAGGTCCCATCGCGATCCATGCTGGTCAATAGGATTTCGCCGGCGCCATACTCGGCCATTTTGCAGGCCCAGGCGATCACATCCAGTCCGGTTGCTTTACGCCCGCCATGGGTAAACACTTCCCAACGGCCGGGCGATACCTGTTTGGCGTCAATAGCCACCACGATGCATTGCGAACCGACCTTATCAGAGGCTTCACGCACCAACTCGGGACGATCCACAGCGGCGGTATTAATCGATACTTTGTCGGCGCCCGCATGGAGCAATCGGCGGACATCCGCTACCTGACGGACACCGCCGCCCACTGTTAGCGGAATGAACACCTGGGCAGCACACGCTTCAACCACTTCGAGAATGATGTCGCGCTGATCCGAGCTGGCCGTAATATCAAGAAACGTAATTTCATCGGCACCCTGGGCGTCATAACGACGCGCAATTTCTATGGGGTCGCCGGCATCCCGTAGACCCACAAAATTGGTGCCTTTAACAACGCGACCCGCGGTCACATCGAGACAGGGAATAATGCGTTTGGCCAGCATCTCTATCAGGGCTTGCCGCCCAGACCGGCATCTGTGGCGAAACGATCTGCTTCAGCCTGCGCCGCAGCCAGATCCAGAGAGCCATCATAAATGGCACGACCAGCAATCACGCCAGTGACACCATCTTCTTCCACGGCGCACAACGCGGTAATGTCTGCCATATTGGTCAAGCCACCCGATGCAATCACCGGAATCTTCAGCGCCTGCGCCAGCTTTTGCGTGGCTTCGACGTTAATGCCAGTCAGCATGCCATCACGGCCGATGTCCGTGTAAATAATACTTTCGACACCATAGCCTTCAAACTTCTGAGCCAGATCAATCACATCATGACCGGTAATCTTGGACCAACCGTCCACAGCCACTTTACCGTCTTTAGCATCCAAACCAACAATGATGTTACCCGGAAACGCGTTGCAGGCATCATGCAGAAAACCTGGTGTCTTAACGGCAGCGGTGCCGATGATCACGTAGCTGATACCCAGATCCAGATAACGTTCGATGGTGTCGAGATCACGAATGCCACCGCCCAGCTGCACCGGGATATGGCCATCGACCACCTCGAGAATGCTGCGGACAGCCGCATCATTAATTGGCTTACCGGCAAAAGCGCCGTTCAGATCGACCAGGTGGAGGCGACGCGCACCTTGATCCAACCAGGCTTTGGCTTGATCGGCCGGACTGTTATTGAATACAGTCGCGTCTTCCATCAGGCCCTGTTTGAGGCGTACACATTGTCCGTCTTTAAGGTCAATTGCAGGAATGATCAGCATGATGTTATTGGATTCCAACCAACGAAATTACGAAGTAATTGCAAACCATCGCGTGCACTCTTTTCAGGGTGACACTGAATGGCAAACACATTGTCGCGCGCTACCGCTGTAGTGAAGGGGTGACCGTAATCAGTCTGCCCCACAACAATGCCGGCATCATCCGGCACTACATGGTAGCTGTGCACAAAGTAGAAGAAGGCTTTATCGGCAATACCATCCCAGAGCGGATGCGGCTTCGTTTGCACGACCTGGTTCCAGCCCATGTGTGGCACCTTCAGGCGCAAACCATCCGTGCCTTTAAGGCCAGCCGCAAAACGCTTTACTTGACCAGACAGAATGCCCAGGCCAGCAGCATCACCCTCTTCGCTATGATCAAACAGCATCTGTAAACCGATGCAGATACCGAGAAAAGGTTTGCTGGCCGCCGCGTTGATTACGGCCTGACGCAGGTTGCGAGCATCGAGCTCTGCCATGCAGTCACGCATCGCGCCCTGCCCTGGAAAAACAATACGATCAGCCGACTCAATCAGATCGGGCGTTGATGCAAGCACGACCTCGGATTCGCCCGCAACATGACGCAACGCCTGCTCGACCGAGCGCAGATTGCCCATGCCATAGTCAACAACAGCAATACGGTTGGTCATGGAATCAGAGCGAACCCTTGGTCGAGGGAATCACATTACCCTGACGGGCATCCGGCGCGATAGCCATACGTAGTGCACGGCCAAAGGCCTTGAATACCGTCTCGGCCTGATGGTGGGCATTTTCGCCACGCAGGTTATCGATGTGCAGCGTCACCTTCGCATGGTTCACAAAACCATGGAAAAATTCTGAAAAGAGATCCACATCAAACTGACCAATCCAGGCGCGTTTGAAAGGCACGTTAAGCACCAGTCCCGGACGACCCGAGAGATCGATCACCACGCGTGACAGTGCTTCATCCAGCGGCACATAGGCATGACCGTAACGGACAATGCCCTTCTTATCACCCACGGCCTCGGCAAAAGCCTGACCCAGGGTGATGCCGATATCTTCAACGGTGTGGTGTGCGTCGATGTGCAAATCGCCCGTGGCTTTGATCTTAAGATCAATTAACCCATGACGGGCTATCTGGTCGAGCATGTGATCCAGAAAAGGAACGCCGGTTGCAAGGTCAGCCTTGCCCGACCCGTCGAGATTAATCTCTACGGTAATCTGGGTTTCGAGGGTATCGCGCTTAATCGTGGCTTGCCGCATGATTTTGCAGTTCAAGTGAGTTTTTTGCCATGATACCATCGGAGCGCCTTAGTATTTAGGAACTTGCAGATCCATGAGCCGATTCTGGAGCAAGGTCGTCCACGACCTGACCCCTTACACGCCGGGCGAACAGCCCAAAATAGCGAACCTGATCAAGCTGAACACCAACGAGTGCCCTTATCCGCCCTCGGAAAGCGTGTTAGCCGCCATTCGTGCTGCTGCCAGCGGTGACTTGCGCCTCTACCCGGATCCGGACTCGACCGCCCTGCGCCAGGCCATTGCCGACTATTACGGCATTGGACGAGATCATGTGTTCGCAGGCAATGGCTCCGACGAAATTCTGGCTTTTGCCTTTCAGGCGCTGCTTAATCATGACAGCCCATTGGTTTACCCGGACATTACCTACAGTTTTTACCCGGTTTACAGCCAGCTTAACCAGATCCGCACCGAGTTGCTGCCGCTGGACGACGATTTCACGCTGGACCTGAGCCGGGTACCCGCCCATGCTGGCGCGGTCATTTTCCCGAACCCTAACGCTCCTACCGGCAAGTGTGTTGCGCTTGACGACATTGCCGCACTTTGCGAACGAATGCCGGATCGCGTGATCGTGGTCGACGAAGCCTATGTGGATTTTGGCGCAAAAACTGCCGTGTCACTGGTAAAGGACTACCCCAACCTGCTGGTTGTACAAACCTTCTCCAAATCCCGCGCGCTTGCCGGTTTGCGCGTTGGTTTTGCCATTGGCCAGCCGGAACTGCTGGCCGGCCTGGAGCGGGTTAAAAACAGCTTCAACTCTTACCCGGTAGATCGCCTGGCCAGCGCCGGTGCCATTGCAGCCATGGAAGATCGCACCGGGTTTGAACACGACCGTCAACGCATTATGACCAGCCGCACCTGGGTTAACGATCAGTTAAGCGCCCTCGGGTTTGATGTGGTGCCGTCCACGGCCAATTTCGTTTTTGCGCGTCACCCGCAGCGGGACGCCGGCGAACTGGCCCTGGCACTTCGGGCAAAGGCTATTATCGTGCGCCACTTCCGTTTACCCCGGATTGATCAGCACTTACGGATTACGATTGGTACAGAAGCCGAATGCTCGGCACTGATTGAAGCGCTGAAGGAAATCCTGGCGTAAAGAATTACACCAACCCCATCAGGCCGAGCACACCCCCAAGCAGGATCAACCACAGGGGGTGGAGCTTGGTTCTGAGGTTGATGGCCACAGTGAACAGCAACAGCAACACACCGATCAGCCCAGGAGCTGCCGAATGGGCAATCAAAGAGCCCGAGGCCAGCACGAGGCCCACGGCCATGGGCGTTACACCCAACTGAATCGCCGCCCGCCCCCGCCAGTGTTGAAGCTTGTCCCAGTGCTTGAACAGCAGGCCGACCAACAAGCTCATCGGTAAACACATACCTAGGGTCGCCAGAAAGGCCCCTAGCCAACCATCAACATGCTGACCGATCAGCGTAACAATCAGCACATTGGGCCCGGGAGCGGCCTGGGCAATGGCAAAGAGCTCGGTAAACGTGCGCGCGTCCATCCATCCGTGTTCGGTCACCGCAATCCGGTACAACTCGGGAATAACAGCCGATGCGCCACCAAATGACACGAAAGCAACCAGAAAGAAGCTGACAAAAAGTTCGATCAGGATCGGCATGCTTTTGCCTCCTGACTCAAACGCCACCAGCTCAAGCTAATCGTCAGCGTTGCACCCCCTAGCATCACCGCAGGCAGCGGCCAATGGAGTAATGCGATCGCGGCAAATGCGGCGGCGGCAAACGGGAGATACATCGCGCGGTTCTTTACATTCAACCCCATGCGAATCCCCGTCGCAATGATGAGCCCGGCGCCGACCAGCGTAATGCCTTGCAGCATGGATTGCACAGCCGGTAACTCACCATAACGCGCATAGAGCACACCGAGTACTAGCGCTACCAGAAAGGGGCCCAGCATCAGCCCTGTGGCGCCGGCGACAGCACCGCGCCAGCCGCAGAAACGCACACCCACCGCAACGGCCAGATTCACCACATTTGGCCCGGGCAGAAACTGGCAAAGCCCCAGCAAGATATTAAATTCTTCGGCCGACAGCCAGCCTTCTGTCTCTACAAGCAGTCGCCGTGCCCACGGCAATACACCCCCAAATCCGGACAACCCAACGCGACTAAAGCCCAGAAAAAGGGCTAAAGGGGTTGGCGAAGCTGGAACGGGTTTAGTGACCGATTCTGAAATCTGCGGAGCGGGCATGCGCGGTAAGCCCCTCGCCTTCGGCCAGACTGGACGCAATGGCCCCTAATGTCTGGGCGCCTGCCTGAGAGACATGAATCAGGCTACTGCGCTTCTGGAAGTCATACACGCCCAAGGGCGAAGAAAAACGCGCGCTACCCGAGGTCGGCAACACATGGTTCGGGCCAGCACAGTAATCGCCCAACGACTCTGAACTGTAGGCACCCATAAAGATCGCACCGGCATGGCGTATCAACGGCACCAAGGCCTGTGGATCTTGAACAGATAGTTCCAGGTGCTCAGGTGCAATACGGTTGCTGATTTCACAGGCTTCGGCCAGATCTTTCACCAGAATCAGGGCGCCCCGGTCTTTGAGCGAGGTACGAATGACATCAGCACGTGGCATTTGCGGTAACAGGCGATCAATGCTTTCGGTAACGGCATCCAGATAGGCGGCGTCCGGGCTGATCAGGATGGATTGAGCCAATTCATCGTGCTCCGCTTGCGAGAACAGATCCATGGCCACCCAGTCGGATGGTGTTGTGCCATCGGCAATGATCAGAATTTCCGAAGGACCAGCGATCATATCGATACCCACCGTACCGAATACGTGACGCTTGGCATTGGCCACGTAGGCATTACCCGGCCCGACGATCTTATCGACCTGTGGCACGGTTGCCGTACCGTAGGCCAGTGCACCCACGGCCTGCGCACCACCAATGGTGAACACCCGATCCACCCCGGCAATTGCGGCAGCCGCCAGGACCAGCTGATTACGCTCGCCCCCTGGCGTTGGCACCACCATAATCAGTTCTTGCACGCCAGCCACTTTGGCCGGAATGGCATTCATCAGCACCGAAGAAGGATAGGCTGCTTTGCCTCCGGGCACATACAGACCGACCCGATCAAGCGGGGTTACGCGCTGGCCGAGAACCGTGCCATCCGCTTCGGTATAGGTCCAACCTTCTACACGCTGGCGCTCATGAAACGCGCGAATACGCTGCGCCGCGGTTTCCAACGCAGCACGCTGATCATGCGACAGGGTTTGAAGTGCGGACTGTAGTTCTGTCTGAGGCAGTTCCAGATGGAGCGCATCATGCACATCCAGACGATCAAACTTACGGGTGTAATCCAGCAATGCGGCATCGCCACGCTTGCGAATATCGGCAAGAATTTCAACGACGGTGCGCTCGATACCGGCATCCTGTTCGGCTTCCAGTGCCAGCAGGTTTTTCAGCTCGGCTGCAAAGTCAGGCGATTGGGTACTTAACCGACGGATGGTCATAGCAGTCTCCGGTTCAGGTGGCCTGACGGGCAACAGCACCTTCAAAATCACTGAGGATGCGCTGCAGACGCTCATGCTTCAGCTTCAAGGCAGCCGGATTCACCACAAGGCGCGATGAGATCGGCATCACATCTTCTACCGCCTGCAGATTATTAGCGCGCAGGGTATTGCCTGAAGACACCAGATCCACAATCGCATCCGACAACCCGACCAGTGGTCCTAACTCCATCGAACCATAGAGTTTGATCAGATCAATGTGTACGCCTTTGGCGGCAAAGTGTTCACGCGCAATGTTGACGTATTTGGTTGCCACACGCAGACGACTGCCGGGCTTAACCGCCGCAGCGTAATCAAATCCTTCGGATACAGCCACCATCATTTTGCAACGCGCAATCTGCAGGTCGAGTGGCTCGTATAAGCCCTGACCACCATGCTCGATCAGCACGTCTTTGCCTGCAACCCCGATATCAGCGGCACCATACTGCACGTAGGTCGGCACATCGGTCGCGCGGACAATCACAATGCGCACGTCAGGATCCTGCGTAGGCAGAATCAATTTGCGCGATGACTCCGGGTCTTCCGTCGGCAGAATACCCGCTGCCTCAAGCAAAGGCAGCGTTTCTTCGAGGATACGACCCTTCGATAGGGCAATGGTGATACCGCAGTTATTGCTACTCACAACATGTTCCAATCAATTCAATGCACTAAGAGGCATGACCTATGCCTGACCCCGTATTCTAGCGGACGCGACGCACTGAAGCGCCTAGACGTGCCAGCTTTTCCTCAATGCGTTCGTAACCCCGATCCAGATGATAAATGCGCTCGATGAGTGTCTCACCCTGCGCCGCAAGGCCAGCAATGACTAGCGCTGCCGAAGCACGCAAGTCGGTTGCCATCACGGTAGCACCCTCCAGCTTTTGTACACCGGTCACGGCCGCCGAATTACCATCAATATGAATGTCCGCACCCAGACGCATCAACTCAACCGCGTGCATGAAACGATTCTCGAAGATCGTCTCTTTAATGATTGCCGTCCCTTCGGCGAGGCAATTGACTGCCATCAGCTGGGCCTGCATATCCGTTGGGAAGGCCGGATACGGTGCGGTACGGAAAGACACTGACTTTAATCGCGCCGGCGCTTTGAGGCTCAGGCTATTAGCATTTCCCTCAATGACACAGCCTGCTTCGACCAGTTTAGCCGTAACGGCTTCCAGATAGGCCGCCGAGGTGCCCTGCAATGTCACGTTACCACCGGTAATGGCGGCCGCGCACAGGAAGGTACCCGTTTCAATACGATCGGGCATCACCGCATGTTCCGCGCCATGGAGTGCCGGAACCCCCTGGATACGAATCACATCCGTGCCGGCGCCTTCAATCTTGGCACCCATGGCAATCAGGCAGTTCGCCAGGTCAACGACTTCCGGCTCGCAAGCCGCGTTTTCAATCACCGTTTCGCCGTTGGCCAGTGCTGCCGCCATCATCAGGTTTTCCGTGCCGGTTACCGTGACCATATCAGTACAGATACGGGCACCCTTCAGACCGCCCGCAGGTGCCTTGGCATGGATATAACCCGCCTCAACATGAACTTCTGCACCCATGGCCTGCAGGCCTTTGATGTGCTGATCGACCGGGCGAGCACCAATGGCACAGCCGCCAGGCAAAGACACCTTGGCTTCACCCCAGCGAGCCACTAGGGGCCCCAAGACCAGAATAGATGCCCGCATGGTCTTAACGAGCTCGTACGGCGCTGTTGGGTCGGTTAAGCCGTTCGCATCTAGCGTAACACCCGCTTCAGCACCATCCAGCGTCGAAGCGACACCCATATTGGTGAGCAGACGGATCATCGTAGCCACATCGTGCAGATGTGGCAGGTTGGTCAGCACCAGCGGTTCACGCGTTAACAAACTGGCGCATAAAATCGGCAATGCCGCATTCTTGGCACCAGAAATACGAATTTCACCTTCGAGACGGGCACCGCCCTGAATCAATAACTTATCCACGTTGTGCCCACTCCTCTGGGGTCAATGTCTGCATGGTTAGGGCATGTACCAGTTCATCTCGCATCGCATCACCCAGCGCACCATATACCGCCTGATGGCGACGCACACGCGCCAGACCGGTAAAGGCTTCGCTCACGATTAGCAACTCGAAATGGCGCCCATCGCCATCTAGCACCAGGTGAGACACAGGCAGCTTTGCCCGCAATGCAACTTCGATGTCTTCCAGACGAACCATAACTTAACCTTATTAGGTACGCAGCTTATAGCCGCGCACCAGCAAAACAAAACTCAACGATCCAATAACCACTGTAAAACCGAGGGCAATGCCAAAGCTCAGCCAGGGCGATGCATCGGAAACCGCGAAAAAACCATAACGGAAACCATCAATCAGATAGAACAAGGGGTTCATCCGGGATAGTTCCTGCCAGAACGCAGGTAGAGATTGTACCGAGTAGAAGACGCCAGAAAGCATGGTCAGCGGCAGAATTAGAAAATTCTGGAAAGCGGCCAGTTGATCGAATTTCTCAGCCCACATACCGGCAATCAGCCCCAGCGCCCCCATCAAGGCACCCCCCAATAGGGTAAAAACCACGACCCACAAGGGCTCTGCCATGGTTAAGCCACTGATCCAGCAGGTGGCTAGTAACACGCCACTGCCTACCACCGCACCCCGAATTGTGGCTGCCAGGAGGTACGCACCAAAAAATTGGAGATTCGAAATCGGGGTCAGCAACACAAAAACCAGGTTTCCGGTGATTTTGGACTGAATGAGTGACGACGAGCTATTGGCAAAGGCATTCTGCAACACCGACATCATGACCAGACCCGGAATCAAAAACGCCGTATAGCGCACCCCATGCACCTGTACATGGTTATCCAGCACCTGGGAAAAAATCATCAGATAAAGCAGAGCGGTGAGCACAGGCGCACAAACCGTCTGGAAACCCACTTTCCAGAAACGCAGCAGCTCTTTACGCAAGAGCGTCATAAACTCCGTCATGTCCTACCCTCCGACCCGTTCCCCATGAACTTGAGGAAAGCGGTTTCAAGGTCGGGTGGAGAAATACTCATATCTTCCAGACGACAACCGGATTCACGCAAGGCAGCCAGCACCGATTCAATATCCGACAGTTCGTCGAGCGTCCATTCCCAGGATCGTTCGATATCAGGCACAGCTTTGGCAGCGGCAGCCAAAGCCGATGGCAAACACCCACCTTCAGCCAGACGCACCGTGAGACGATGTTTGGCAAATTGCCGAATCAGCGTTTCTGTTTTTTCCAAGGCACAAATTTCGCCAGATCGCATCAGCGCCAATCGGCCACAGAGCGCTTCGGCCTCTTCCAGATAATGCGTCGTCAGAAGAATCGTGTGTCCATCCCGGTTCAGGCGGCGAATGAAGCGCCACAAACCTTGACGCAAAGTGACATCAACACCGGCTGTGGGCTCATCTAGAATAATCACTGGCGGACGATGCACCAGCGCCTGTGCAACCAGCACGCGGCGTTTCATACCGCCCGAAAGGCTGCGCATGGAATGGTCTGCCTTATCAGACAGATCCAGCTCAGACAGCAGCTCATCAATCCAGGCATCATTTTTCTGAATACCAAAATAGCCGGACTGTAATCGTAGAATCTCACGAACCGAAAAAAACGGATCGAATACCAACTCCTGGGGGACCACGCCTAACGCCCGTCGGGCAGCGCGGTAATCGGATCGTGTATCGTGCCCCAGAATTCGAATAGTGCCCGCGTCCTGACGGCAAAGCCCTGCCATACAGGAGATTAGGGTTGTCTTGCCCGCACCATTGGGACCGAGCAAGCCAAAAAACTCACCGGCTTCTATTTCAAGAGACACATCACGTAAAGCCTGAACGGGTTCTCTCGCACGCGCAAAGCTTTTGACAACCTGCCTGACAGAAACTGCAGGAACACTCACTACTTAAACAATCCGAAATAGTGTCTGCAAACCGTACAAGTCACTTAAAGCACGTAGCGCCGGCGGCGCGTGATGCACAGTCACTGTGGCGCCGTGTGCCGATCGACTGCAGGCCAGCAATACCGTTAATGCCGAAGAATCAACCCGGCCAACTGCTGCCATATCCACATGCAAGATATGATCCGAATGGCTGATGGCGCGAAGCAGACCCGGTACTTCCGCAACCGTCATATCGCCGCGAATTTCTAACCGCTCGCCGTTATCGTGTCGCTGTATACCTGTCATGCCAGAACGCTCAGGAGGCCTTGCTCTTCTGTTCCAGCTGTTTATTTTTTTCGGCCAGCATTTTGATCAGACCATCTACCCCATTGGTATGGATCTCTTGTGCAAACGCATCACGATAGTTGGTAATCAAGGAAATACCGGCCATAGTGACGTCGTAAACCTTCCAGCTATCGGCCATTTTTTCTAAGCTGAAATTAACGTCGATCGGTTTTGCGCCCGGCTTAAGGATCAACGTTTTGACGACGACACTTTGATCATCCGGATTCAACTTGAAGGGCTTGTATTCAATAGTCTGTTCTTTTTTAATGCCAATAAATGCATTGGCAAACGTACGAATCAGCAATTTACGAAACTCATATACCAGCTGCTTTTGCTGCTCTGGTGTTGCCTGACGCCAATCTTTCCCAACGGCCAGCCGGGTCATACGATTGAAATCAAAATCTTTTAGGATTGATTTCTCTGCCCAATCAATCAGCTTGCTGATGTCACCCTTTTGCAGTGAAGTATCTTGATTCACGTACACATAGGTTTCCTGGGTGATCTGCTTTACCAACTGATCAGGTGGCATAAGCTCTGCCTGAGCGATCGATGCAATAAACAGACCTACTAGGAGGAATAGCTTGCGCAGTTGCAGCAATTTCATAAAACTAGGCTCTCTGAGAAACGTATCTTTTTATTTTACTGCTGAGCAGTCACGCCGTCATTAGCTTCTGGTTTTGACGCCGCCTCGTCTTCAGCATCGATACCCGGTGGCGCGCCATCATAAATAAGATTCAGTCGGTTCTGCATGAAGGCATCACGCAGGTAACTGTATTTATCGGTCGCCGCTTCCTCAATAATTTTTTCTGCCGGCAGCAAGTTAGCCCGGGTATTCAGGAAACGCACACCCCAGGCTGTGTAATAGGCTGTCGGATCCCTGAAAATCAGATCCAGCGGGCTGGCCGCTAGATCTGCTGCCCAGCCAAAGGTATCGCGCACATCGCTCGGCCCCAGAATCGGCAAGACAAAATAGGGTCCGGGCGGTACGCCCCAACGGCCAAAAGTCACACCGAAATCGTTATCGCTCTTGTACCAGCCTGCATTCCCTGCCACGTCAAAGAGACCACCAAAACCCAACGTCGTATTGATGACCACGCGACCCAGATCATTAAAGGCCTGCTCGCCACGGCCTTGCAACAGATCATTGACGCCAATCATGACGTCGCCGATGTTGGAGAAGAAGTTCGTCACCAGAATGCGCAGCGGTTCAGGCAGTATGAAGTCATAGCCAATAGCCACAGGCTTAACCAGCACTGTATCAATCGCTTCGTTCACCTGGAACATGCCACGATTGTAGGGCTCCCAGGGGTCACGCGGGTTCGAAGTGGCACAACCGGTGACGCTGACAACCAAGGCCAGCGCGGCCAACCAGCGGCGCGCGTTCAATTTACTGAGCACCTGCATCCTTCTTGCCTTCCGAAGCCTTGTTAAACAAAAACTGGCTGATTAGTTTCTCAAGAACAATGGCCGACTGCGTTTTGGCAATCGTCCCGCCTGCAGGGATCATTGTCTCATCTCCACCGGCATCCAGGCCAATATACTGCTCGCCCAGCAACCCCGATGTCAGAATGGATGCAAACGTATCTCTAGGGAACTGATACTGGCTATCGATCTTAAGAATTACATTAGCTTCGTAAGTTTGAGGATTAAAGCGAATCTCGGAAACACGCCCGACAACAACACCGGCGCTCTTAACCGGCCCACGCACTTTAAGCCCACCGATATTGTCGAATTTAGCGGTGATTTCGTAAGTGGTAGCAAAACTGCTGGCTGAAAAATTACTCACCTTGAGCGCAAGAAACAGCACAGCAGCAAACCCAATCACCACAAAAATACCTACCCAGAGATCCATTACCTTGCGGTTCATCATAAGCCTCGGAACATAAAGGAAGTCAGCACAAAATCTAAAGCCAGTATGGCTAGCGCAGACGTCACCACAGTCCGGGTAATCGCACGGGATACCCCTTCTGCAGTAGGAACAGCATCAAAACCTTCAAATACCGCGATGAGCGATACGGCGATACCAAAGACGATGCTCTTGATGATGCCATTGCATACATCATTAACGAAATTAACATTAGCCTGCATCTGCGCCCAGAATGCACCCTCATCAACACCGATGAAGACCACGCCGATTAGCCAGCCTCCAAAAATGCCGGCAGCGGTGAATAGTGCTGCCAACATCGGCATCGATAAGACACCGCCCCAGAAACGGGGTGCAATAATGCGGGCCAGTGGATTAACAGCCATCATATCCATGGCAGTCAGTTGCTCTGTCGCCTTCATGAGGCCAACTTCTGCAGTGATCGATGAGCCCGCGCGCGATGCAAACAGGAGTCCGGCAACCACAGGGCCCAATTCACGCACGAGGGATAGTGCGACCAGAATACCCAGGGCTTCAGAAGATCCGTAGCGCTGCAGCGTGTCGTAGCCTTGCAGACCCAACACCAGCCCTACGAAGAGGCCCGAGACCAGAATAATGATGAGCGACAAGACGCCACTCGCAAATAGTTCGCGCAGCAACAAGCGGGGCCGGCGAAATGTTTCGCCTGAATGCGCAAGCAACGCAATAAAAAAACGGGCGGCAAATCCAAGTCGCCAGACGCGATCTATCGTATTACGACCAACGACCCTAAAGAAGCGCTCGAGCATGTTCATCAAAGCACCCCCGCCAGCAACTGTTCATCGAGTGTTGGTGCCTGATAATGGAAATGCACTGGACCATCAGGTTGCGCATGAACAAACTGATACACATACGGATCTGCGGAAACTTTAATTTCTTCAGGCGTCCCTGCCCCGACCACACGTCCCGCAGACATGAAATACACATAATCCACGACAGCCAGCGACTCATGAACGTCGTGGGTCACCATCACCGAGGTTGCGCCCAGCGCATCCGTTAAACGGCGAATGAGCGTGGCAATAATCGATAAAGAAATTGGATCCAGCCCGGTAAAGGGCTCATCAAACAGAATCAATTCAGGATCTAAGGCCACTGATCGCGCCAGGGCGACGCGGCGAGCCATACCTCCGGATAGCTCAGCCGGCATCAGCTGTGCGGCGCCACGTAGCCCGACGGCTTCCAGCTTGAGCAGCACGAGATCTCGAATTGCCGACTCGGGCAGCTTGGTATGTTCACGCAACGGAAAGGCAATATTGTCGAACACCGTCAGATCAGTGAACAACGCACCAAACTGAAAAAGCATCCCAGTGCGGCGGCGCATCTCATACAGATCCCGCTCACGCAATTGACCGACTTCCTGCCCCGCCACTTTAAGGCTACCCCGACAGGCTTTGATCTGACCACCGATTAAACGGAGTAATGTCGTTTTACCGCAACCTGAACCGCCCATGATGGCCGTCAGCTTGCCCTTGGGAAGCTGCATATTGATCCCTGAAAGAATCTGGCGATCGCCGTAGGCGAAGTCTAGGCCACTGATTTCTACATAGGGAAAGGTCATTAAACGGCGGGTCTCACAGTGATGATCAACTTATGTTGTGATTCTATCACCGACACAGCGCCAATCACCGCCCGACAACAGATTTGAGATCATCAAAAAAGTCTTTAAAAAAAATAACTTATTCACTAAAACACAATGCTTCATTGCTAAAATCCGGCATCATTAAAACCTTGCAATCAACCTAGATCTCATGACCATCATTACCGACCTGCCCTTACCGGACTTCGAACACAAACTCGTACGCCCAGAAGACCTTGCAAAGCGCGTCGCCGAACTAACCGGACCGGTCGTCTTTACTAATGGTTGCTTCGATATTCTGCACCGGGGACACGTGACTTATCTGGCGCAAGCCCGTGCACTTGGCGGATCGTTGATTGTGGCTGCCAATAGCGACGCATCCGTCAAACGCCTGGGCAAAGGCGATGATCGCCCATTGAACCCTCTCATTAATCGCATGGCGGTACTGGCTGCGCTGGAATGCGTCTCTCTGGTCACCTGGTTCGACGAAGACACCCCTATCGAACGCATCCTCGATTGCAAGCCCGATATTCTCGTTAAAGGTGGCGACTGGGCCGTCGACAAAATTGTAGGCGCCCCAGAGGTTCGCGGTTGGGGGGGCAAAGTCGTTTCGATCCCGTTCCTACACGACACCTCAACTACTGCGATGGTTAAAAAGATCCGCAGTTGCTAAACCTTAAGCGGCCGCCAAGAGCGACCGCTCTAGAGCACAATCTGTGTGCCCAACTCAACGACTCTATTGGTCGGAATGTTGAAATAGTTGGTGGCACTATCCGCATTGCGGAACATCATCACAAACAACTTCTCACGCCAGAATGCCATCTCTGAATGCAGTTTTGGAATCAGTGTTTCACGGCCTAGGAAGAACGATGTTTCCATCATACTGAACGGCAACCCATAAGCGCCACAGAGCGCCAGCGAGGCTGGCACATCAGGCTCTTCCTTAAACCCGTAGCGTATCTGCACCGTCCAGAAATTCTCTTTCAGCGGACGAACTTCGACACGATCCTCATCGGGCACAAACGGCACATCTTCAATCGTCACACTCGTCACTACAATCCGTTCGTGAAGCACCTTGTTATGCATCAGATTGTGCAGCAACGCATGGGGCACACCTTCGATATCTGCATTTAGAAAGATCGCCGTTCCGGGCACACGGGTGGGCATACCCACTGCCAGGCTGCCAACAAAAGCATCCAGACGCAGTTCTTCACTGCGCAAACGCTTGCGCAGCAGCACACGACCCCGCTCCCAGGTGGTCATGATGGTAAAGATCACCACGCCAGCCACCAGCGGGAACCAACCACCATCCGGAATCTTCTGGATATTGGCCCACAGGAAAATCACTTCAAAAACCAGGAAGAAGGCAAAAAGCAGAGCAGCACGATACCAACCCCATTTCCAGATCTTTGCCGCAACAACCACGGCCAGCAACGAGGTAATCACCATATCTCCGGTTACCGCCAAACCATAGGCTGCCGCCAGATTATTCGAGGATTTGAAGGTCAGCACCAGCAAAATCACCGCTGTCAGCTGCAACCAGTTGACCCCGGGCATGTAGATCTGACCCTGCTCTTTTTCAGATGTGTGCTGCACCAGCATCCGTGGCACAAAACCTAGCAGCATCGCCTGACGGGTCATCGAAAAAGCCCCCGTAATCACCGCTTGCGAGGCAATCACTGCGGCACACGTGGCCAGACAGACCAGTGGAAACCGCAGGTACTCGGGCACGCCCATGTAAAAAGGATTATCCACAGCATCCGGGTTGGCCAGCACCAACGCGGCTTGCCCGAAATAGTTGATCACCAATGCGGGCAGCACGAAAAGAGCCCAGGCCAGACGAATCGGCTTCCGTCCGAAATGACCCATATCGGCGTAAAGCGCCTCGGCGCCCGTAACGGCCAGCACCACGCTACCCATGGCGTAGACAGCCATGTGCGGGTTATCGACCAGCAAATGAATGGCATACATGGGATTCAGCGCCAGCAGCACATACGGGTTCTGAATGACGTTGAAAACCCCCATCGCCGCCAGCACTGCAAACCAGGCACCCATGACCGGGCCAAAAAATGCCCCCACTTTAGCCGTGCCGTGCTTCTGAAAGAGGAACAAACCCGTCAAAATCATGATCGAGAGCGGGATCACCATGCTTTGTAACTGAGGCGCAACCACGCCCAAACCTTCAACAGCACCCAATACGGAAATAGCGGGCGTCACCATCCCGTCTCCATAGAACATGGCCGTACCCAAAATGCCGGCCAGCATGATCCATTTGGCCCGCTTTGGCTTTCCGTGAGCTTCATGCAGCGCCAGCGCAATCAGCGCCATCATGCCGCCTTCACCGCGGTTATCGGCTCGCAGGATAAAAACAACGTATTTCAGCGAGACAATAATCATCAACGCCCAGAAAATCATCGATAGACCGCCAAACACATTGGCTTCGGTCAGCGGAATCGGATGGTTTCCGGCAAAAACTTCTTTAAAAGCATAGAGGGGACTCGTCCCGATATCCCCATATACAACGCCCAGAGCGCCGAGGACGAGCAACTTCATGCTCGTTTTCTGCCCGTGGCCGAGTTCATCGTTCGACGTTGCTGCCGACATATCTAATTCCTACAACGAAACTTAAAAACACCAACGTCGAAAGACAATGACCTATTAAAAGGGAATATCGTCGTCGAGATCAGCCACATTGGCTGGCGGACGACGGCTGGCATTGTTGCCACCGGCAGAGGCTGGTGCAAACGGATCATCACGGCTTACTGGCTCGCCCTGACCTTCACGGCGTCCGAGCATCTTCATTTCGGTCGCTTCAACTTCCGTTGTGTAGCGTTCCTGGCCGTCCTTGTCCTGCCATTTACGGGTCTTGATACGACCTTCAATGTAAACCTGCGAACCTTTTTTAAGGTATTGACCGGCAATCTCGGCCAGTCGGCGGTAAAACACCACGCGGTGCCACTCGGTCGACTCACGTTGCTCGCCACTGGCTTTGTCGCGCCACGTATCCGTGGTTGCCAGGCGAATATTACAAACCGCATCGCCAGAAGTTGTGTAACGGGTTTCCGGGTCTGCGCCCAAGTTGCCGATGAGAATTACTTTATTAAGCGATGCCATAAGAGTCTCCAGAGTTAACGAGTGTAGCGGCCAAAAAGATGGCTTACCGAGTCAGCAGAATAACATGCCTATGTTTATGCGGGAACTCTTGCCGGCCACTTCAGCAAAATGACGAACCAGATTAGGGCCAGCACAGCACAACCACTAAAAACTGCCACATAACCACCGGTTTGCAGCAGCCAGCCGCCCAGCGCCCCACCTGAAAACAGACCTAAAGACTGTAACGTGTTGTAGATACCGAGCGCACGGGCTTTACCCGTCGGCGGCGCAATACGTGAGATCAACGAAGGCTGCAGCGCCTCCAGGATGTTAAATCCCGTAAAGAAGAGCGCAATTAACAACAAGATCAACGATGTTGCGAGCAATTGGCTCTCAGACCCTGCACTGAACAACGCCACAAATCCCAACTGAACTGCGCCAATCAGCGCAACAGCCAACGCAAACACCTGCGCCATACGTTTATGGCGTTCAGCCTGCATCATGGCAGGCCACAATACAAAGAATGAGGCCACCACAGCCGGCACATAAATCATCCAGTGATTCTGCAGCGGTAACCCCGCTAACTGAATAAGCAACGCCGGCACAGCGACCCACATGGCAATCTGAATTGCATGCAGGATAAAAACGCCCAGGTTCAAGCGGATGAGACGCGGCTCAAACAGAACCTGACGAAAAGTTCCGGGCACCCCCTCTGGTAGCGCCGGCGCAGGCGGCACCCAACGGAATAAGGCCCAGAAGGCAGCTAAACCTAGCGCACACGTCACCCAGAAAATGCCACTCAGACCCACCCAGCCATAGATCACTGGCGCTATGGCTAACGACAAGGCAAACATCAGGGCGATAGATCCACCAATCATTGCCATCGCCTTGCTACGCTGGCTATCACGGGTCAAATCCGCTACTAACGCGGTAATCGCCGCTGAAATAGCCCCGCTCCCCTGCAGCATACGTCCGAAAGTCATGGCCTCAATCGATTCGGCCAATGCACAGACAATACTTCCTGCCAGAAACAGCACCAGGCCGCAGGCAATCACCGGTTTACGACCCCAATGGTCTGCAAGAATGCCAAAAGGCAACTGCAAACAGGCCTGCGTTAGCCCATAGGCACCCAGCGCCAGACCAACTGCAGCAACATCCTGCCCGCCGGTCAGATCGCGTGCCGCTACTGCAAAAACCGGCAAAACAATAAACAAACCCAGCATCCGCAGCGCGAATATTGCTGCCAAGCCAAGCGCGGCGCGGCGCTCATCGGGCAGCATCGGTTCTTTAACAGGGGAATCAGTACGTGACATAGGGTCCAAGGGCACCCGTTTTGGGGCCTGATCGGTAGAAATCTAAAAATAAATGGTGCGCCGGTTGCGGCGCACAAACACAGCCGCGTAATATTACCAGTTGCCCTGCGTTTTACCGGGGCCTTAACGCTTTCTCAGACCGGAATTCCCCATGGACGACATCCGCATCCGCGGTGCACGCACGCACAACCTGCAGAACATCAATCTGGACCTGCCACGTCACAAGCTGATTGTGATCACTGGCCTCTCCGGTTCCGGTAAAAGCTCGCTTGCTTTCGATACGCTCTATGCCGAAGGTCAACGTCGCTATGTGGAAAGCCTCTCGGCATATGCCCGCCAATTCCTGCAACTGATGGAAAAGCCGGATGTCGACCTGATCGAAGGGCTCTCCCCCGCCATTTCGATCGAGCAGAAAGCCACCAGCCACAACCCGCGCTCTACGGTTGGTACTGTCACCGAAATTCATGATTACCTGCGCCTACTCTTTGCTCGCGCGGGTACCCCCTATTGCCCAGAACACCATTTGCCGCTTCAGGCACAAACAGTGTCACAGATGGTCGACCACGTTCTGGCCATGCCGGAAGAAACCAAGCTGATGATCCTGGCACCCGTGGTGGCCAATCGCAAAGGTGAGCAACAGGAATTGTTTGCCGAATTGCGCGCCCAGGGTTTTGTCCGTC
>CAZGHR010000012.1:1336-27560 GCA_964525545.1 uncultured Dechloromonas sp. | reverse complement strand
CTGATCTTTACGCCAGCCACCAAGGCCGCCGTGGGTGACCACGACGAAAACATTTCCTTCGAACAGGCTCAGGCGCATTGCGACAAGGAACTCAACAGCCTGCTCCAGGGCACCGGCAAAACCGGTTCCAAACTGGTCACCGAAGCCCGCGACGCGGCCTTTGCCCTATACCAGGCAGCTGCTGATTATGCGGCCACCAAGGGCATCATCATCGCCGACACCAAGTTCGAATTTGGCATCGATGACAAGGGCACGCTGCATCTGATCGACGAAATCCTCACGCCGGACTCATCACGTTTCTGGCCGGCCGATGCCTGGAAACCGGGTAGCAACCCGCCGTCTTACGACAAACAGTACGTACGCGATTATCTGGAAACATTGGACTGGAATAAAAAGGCTCCCGGCCCCACATTACCCCAAGAGGTGATTGAACAAACGGCCGCCAAGTACCACGAAGCCTTTGAAAAACTCACCGGACAGAAAGTCACCGAGTAATTTCTCCGGAAACAATATAACAATAGCAACACAGGAAGCCCCGACATGAATCCACTCCTCGATTTTGCGGGGCTTCCCCGCTTTGACGTTATTCAGCCGACCGACGTACAACCGGCCATCACCCAGCTGCTCGCTGAATCGCGTGCCGAAGTCGAACGTTTGCTCGATACGAAGGTGCCAGCCACCTGGAACGACTTCGCACAACCCATGCAGGACAGCTTAGAGCGCCTGTCACGCGCCTGGGGCATTGTTGGTCACCTGCATAGCGTCAACGACATCCCGCCCTGGCGAGAGGCGTACAATGCCCTGTTGCCTGAAGTCACCCGCTTCTATGCCGAGCTCGGTCAGAACCTGGAACTGTTCAAGCGCTATCAGGCTATGGCGGCCAGCCCCGAGTTCGCCACGCTGAGTCCGGCGCGCCAGCGTATCCTGCAAAACGAAATTCGCGACTTTCGTCTTTCGGGTGCCGAGTTACCCGACAGCGACAAACCACGTTTCCAGGCACTGCAAGAACGCCTATCTCAACTGGCTGCCAAGTTCTCAGAGAATCTGCTGGACGCCACCAACGCCTTTCATCTGGACATCACCAACGAAGCCGAACTCGATGGACTGCCCGCAGACGTTAAAGCAGCGGCCAAAGCAGCCGCTGATAAAGCCGGCATCGCTGGATGGCGTTTCAGCTTGCATGCCCCGTCCTACTTGCCAGTGATGCAATACGCCACCCACCGCCCGCTGCGTGCCCAGATGTATCGCGCCTACGCCGTGCGTGCCAGCGAGTTTGCCGATTGCGCTAGCAAGCCTGAATGGAACAACGCAGCCCTGATCGATGAAATCCTCAAGCTACGCGCCGAAATGGCACAGATGCTCGGCTACCAAAGCTATGCGGAAGTGTCGCTGGTTCCCAAGATGGCCGACAACGTACCGCAAGTACTGGCTTTCCTCCGCGATCTGGCACAACGCGCCAAACAACACGGCGAAGCGGATCTGGCTGAATTGAGCTCCTTCGCAAAAACCGAACTCGGGTTTGATATGGTCGAACCCTGGGATATCGCCTACATCTCCGAGAAACTCAAGCAGGCTCGCTACAGCTTTTCGGATGACGAGGTGAAACAGTACTTCCCGGAGCCTAAGGTTCTGGGTGGTCTATTCAACGTAATCGAGCGTCTTTTCAGCGTCAAGATCACAACTGACAACGCACCCGTCTGGCACCCCAGTGTGCGCTTCTTCCGCATCACCAAAGACAACCAACTCATTGGCCAGTTTTATCTGGACCTCTATGCCCGCGAAGAAAAGCGGGGCGGCGCCTGGATGGATGAAGCGTTGACTCGTCGCCGTATTGCATCGGGTATCCAAACGCCTGTGGCCTATCTGAATTGCAACTTCCCGGCACCCGTAGGCGATAAGCCTGCCACCTTCTCGCACGACGATGTGATCACCCTCTTCCATGAAACCGGTCATGGCCTGCACCATATGCTGACCCAGGTGGAAGATCTGGCTGTCTCCGGTATCCACGGCGTGGAATGGGATGCTGTTGAGCTGCCCTCCCAGTTTATGGAGAATTTCTGCTGGGAGTGGTCCGTACTGCAAGACATGACCGGCCATGTGGAATCCGGTGAACCGCTGCCACGCGCACTCTACGACAAGATGCTGGCCGCCAAGAACTTCCAGAGCGGTCTCTTCACCCTGCGTCAGCTGGAGTTTGCCCTATTTGACTTACTCATTCATAACGATCCAGCTTGCAGCACACCCGTGCTCGACACACTGGCTACAGTACGCCAGGAAGTGGCCGTGATTAACCCACCGGCATGGCATCGATTCCCGAATAGCTTCTCGCACATTTTCGCGGGTGGCTATGCAGCAGGCTATTACAGCTACAAGTGGGCAGAAGTGCTGTCCGCCGATGCGTTCGCTGCCTTTGAAGAAAGCGGTAATCCGGTAGACCCTGTCACTGGTGCACGTTTCCTCAAGGAAATTCTTTCCGTGGGTGGCTCACGCCCGGCAATTGAATCCTTCCGCGCCTTCCGCGGTCGTGACCCGCAGGTCGATGCGTTGCTGCGTCATTGCGGCATGACCACTGAAGCAGCCTAAATAAAACACAATGGAATCCTAGACACATGGAAACACTGACTAGCGCACATACGCTCGAGCTTTTGCCTTTCTTCAAGAACCTACCGCTCGCCATCATCGGTCTTTTTGCTGCGCTATGGATTAATGTGTTTTTTCTCCGCCGGATCGCGATCAATTTCGAAATCCGCGGTCGGGCCTGCCTGAACAGAAACTACGCGAATGGGGTATTTCATCATTATTTTTTGGGTATTACCTACCTAATGATTGTCCAGATCATGGTTATTATTTTGTGGGGAATCGCACTTTATGGCTTATCTCTAATCAAAGACCCCATGGAAGCCATCATGTTTGCGGGCAGCTGCTACACCACCATGGGCATCGTCACCGAAGTGATGCCTACCGGCTGGAAGTTTATTGCGATCATCATCGCGCTTTCTGGCCTATTCGCTGTTGCGCTCGCGACCTCATCGATGATTAATATGTCCACGCTATTCCGTAGGGCCTGGTTGCTTAAACACGCATCATCGATCGAAGCCATTCTTCAAAAAGAGCACATTGAAATCCCCGATTTCATGTCGATTGAAGAAACGATCAAGGTCAAAGCTGAAATAAAATCTTCCGATAAGCCAGCACCATGAGCCTGATCAAGTTTCAATCCCCCACGCAAGGTAGCGTGATCATGTTCGGTGATGATGCCAATACACTGTTAACAACGCTAAGCCTGCCGGATCACGGTGAAATGACCACTGCGCAGTTACCCGATTATCTGGCGCGCCTTAAAACAGCCATAGATACCGATAAAGCAGCCAATCCAGTGATATGGCCTGAACTACTACAAACTGAAGAAGAAAAGAATGAACCCGTCGTCGTACGCTTTTCCCAGCGTGCAGCGCCTATGGTTCAACTGATGGAACGCTGCATCAGCGCCACAGAAACGATTAGCTGGTAGCCGCCTAAACGCTGAACGGAAGACCATCTTCCTGAGCCACGATACGCGCTATCAATGGCGTCAGGTCTAAGCCGGTGTCCCGGGTCAGTAAAGCGCTTCGCTCCCGAAGCGCCTGTTCCTCTAAAGACACAGTTTCAGATCGTGCTCCCAAGGCAATCACATTGCCACCCGGCGTTTGCGGTAACAACCGGCTCTGTCCGTGGAACGCCGCATCAAGCGCAATACAACTTTTCAGGAAATGTGGACTACGGCTCAAAAAGTTACAGACCAGCAACCCACCCTCAGCCAACCGCGCACGGCAATGCTGATAGAAACTCAAACTTTCCAAATCACCCGTCTCGCCTTCCGCATCAAAACCATCGATCAGAATCAGGTCATATTGTTCTGTGGATGACGCCATCCACGCCGCACCCTCCGCAATCTCAACCTGAAGTCGGTCGCCCAGCGGGGGGAGTTTAAATCCCTGTTGCGCCGCCCCCACCACCACCGGCTCCAGTTCGATCACCGTCTGCAGCGCTTCCGGCAGATTGGCATAAATATACCGGGTTAGCGACGCAGCACCCAGCCCAACCTGCAGAATACGTTTCGGCAACTCGGGCCAATTCGGCGACAACAGCAACCCGACCATCATCTCCCGGGTGTAGGCCAATTCAAGATCATTCGGCCGATTGATACGCATGGCACCCTGCACCCAATCCGAGCCAAAGTGCAATGTGCGCACCCCGCGTGCTTCACGAATCTCGATGGGACAAGACATACGAACTTTTCACCCGAAATAACGAACCAGACGCAGCAATGTTAGACTGAATCACCATATTGTCCAGCAGACCCGCCATGGCCAAAAAAGAAAAGCCCTCAGACGAACTGATCAAGCTTGATAAGCGCATCACCAATCGGGAGTTTAAACTGCTCCTCAAGCCACGGGGTCTGGATCGCCGTCATCGTATTACCGAATTACAAACGGAAATCCACAATCTCTGCGAAGAAAGTGGTCTGGTATTTACAGCACCGGAAACCCTCAACAGCGGTATGCGAAACATCTATTTCGTCGACACGCTCGATAATGGACTCCGACGCAACAAGCTTATTCTGCGGGTCCGCGAATCACGCAAAGAAGCCTGGACCGACGATTGGTGCGAAGTAACCTTCAAATGCCGCTCCGAAGATATCGACCGGGCGTGGGAGCTAAACCCAATCCCTAAAACAGAGATTCCGTTCCGTGTGCGTTTTAAAGAAGAAATCCTTAAAGACGGCCCGATTGGCTCGATTCGCCGGCTTTATTCTCATAACGCTATACTGGATCAAGTCGCTATCGACCGCGTACCGACCCGTAAGCTCTCGGCACTGCTCCCGGTATTTCCCGGTTTGGCCGAGCTCAACCTACCCTTCGATCAGAAATTACGCATCGTCGGTAACGCCAAAAACAAAGTGCTTGAAGCCTGCGTAACGCTCGGCAATATCACCTTTTCGAACCAAGTCCATGCCCATTGCGAAATCGCAATCTGGTTTCACACCGTGGGAGAACCCATGATTGGCGAGTTGGCCTTTGCCTACCGCGTCCACAAAAACAATCGCAAAGATATTGAAACACATCGTCTTGCCGATGAATTTTTCAAGAAGCTACAGCAGTTCTTTGCCAAAGACCTCGCACTCGGCACCACTAAAACCGCAATGATGTATGGCAGCAAAGAATAGCGCTACGTCACCAAAGATCTCGCTGCACCAGATCTTCTGGCAATTCTTTGTCGTCGGTGCCATTAGTTTTGGCGGCGGCATTGTCGCCTACTTAAAAGAGCTCCTCGTCACACGGTATCGCTGGGTCGATAACGACGAATTCATCGTCATGCTCTCGATTAGCCAGACCATGCCCGGACTGAACTCCGTCAATATCGCCATTCTCATGGGGGATCGCCTCCGTGGCGCCCTCGGTGCCTGGGTGGCAACCTTAGGTCTACTGCTGCCCGGTGCCGTTATTGTCTTAAGCATCGGCCTGCTCTATGGCCTCAATAGCGACCACCCCATGGCCAATCACGTGCTGGGAGGAGTTGCTGCTGCAGCGGCCGCATTATTGGCAACAGTCACCTGGAACCTGGGTGAACGCACCTTCAAAAAGCGCAAATCCCTCGCGCTGCTTGTACTGACATTCGTGCTTATGAGTATCGTTAAATGGCCACTCTATGTTGTGCTGGCTATCGCACTGCCACTCGCGCTGTATATCTACCGACCAACGCAAGAACACACACCGGAGCAATCATCATGACGCTCTGGTTACAACTGGCCGGCGTTTTCTCTATGCTCTCGCTACTGGCCGTAGGCGGGGGCTCTGCCGTGCTGCCAGAAATGCAAAGCATGCTACATCACCACTTCAACTTTAACGCGACAGAATTTGTACACGCCTACAGCGTGGGCCAGCTCGCTCCCGGCCCCAACATGCTGTCCGTACTCATTATGGGTGACATGATTGATGGCCTTACAGGCGCCCTCATCGTAGCCCTAGCCTTCTTCATACCCTCCAGCATTCTCTGCCTTTATGCAGGTCGCCTCTGGACACGTATTGGCGACACACCATGGCGACACTCGCTGCAACAGGCGCTGGAACCCATTTCTATCGGTCTAATGTGTTCTGGTGTCTACACCATTGCCAAAGAGTCTCTGGTCAATTGGCAATCATGCGCCGTAGCACTTTTGGTGGGGTTGCTTCTGGTCAAAACCAAAATCAACCCGGTAATTTTAATACTTGGTGCCGGAGGAATTGGTCTCTTAGGTGCTTATCTCGCCTGAGCCTAAAACAATAAGCCCGCTTCAATCATCACGCGTGTCTGGTTGTTATTGAGCCCATTTGCACCAAATGCCTGACCCGCAAGCGGATTAAATGCTTTCACGTAGCTCAATTCCCCTCGCGCAAAAACTTTACCCCACTGCACTGTAGGTGTTAACGTCCCCGACCAGGCAGCGCTGCCCGGGCCATACATTAGCCCCGCCGGATTGTTGGCCAGGTTGTTATTGCCATAGCTGGACTGATATTCAAAACGGGCGGGAATCGACACATGGAACTTTGGCGCCGCGCCATTTTCCAAAGGGGTCACGTGATACACGGAAAGCAACGCAAGGCCCAACGATTGAGATGTACCATTAATGCCGATCGCCGTATTCATGGGCACATAGGTGTACTGCGCGTAAGGCATGACACTCCAGCGATCATCCTGATATTGATAGATTAGATTCGCAATTTGCGAATTGTTTTGCAGAAGCGGTGTCACTGCTGTGTTCTGTGAATTGCCAGATAAGGCGCCCGTCCAGCTCACCGTGACATTACTGCTTTCGCCGGTTTTAAGCCCGGCCGCACCACCCAACCAGTTGTATACATCCGAATAGGCCCCGTTGTTCCAGGCTAGCGATGCCGTAAAAATATCTTTAGAGAAATTCAGCTGCATGCCCTGGGTGATGACATGCGTCTGCGTCCACAACAACCCTCGCTGGATATTAATATTCTGGTAGGTGAATACCGATTCACCACCGCCCAGCGCAGGCATTTTGCCAATGGCAAGCGACCAGTTCTCATTCGGCGTTAGAGATACATAGGCCTGAGGCAAGTAATCAAAATTGGATTCGGTTGTGGGCTGCGGCCGCACGTAAGGAACACCAATCGCCGGCAATGCATAAAGCCCCGTTTGCACCAACAGCTGAACTGGTCCATTGGTTTTCTGCAGAATCATCTGGGCATTCGAGAACCCAGAATAATCGCTTGAGTTGTTGGCGACAGGATTCGTCTGTCGAAACGACAGTCCCGTAGCCACGCCTTGCACCGACCAATCGCCGTATTCCTCAGAATTTACCTGCAATGGATTTTCAGTAAACCCAAGGGTTGAACCCATAGAGAACGCGAGTACCGGCCCTGGCGCTTCAGAGGCTGTCTGAGAGAAAACCTGTGAATAACCCAGCAGACTACTTATCAGAAACAACAGCCGGATTACCTTGGCGCAGACATTCATAAACTGCACACACTCTAAAGGGCTTACAAGTTAATGGTGCCTCGGGTCGGAATCGAACCGACACTCCTTTCGGAACCGGATTTTGAGTCCGGCGCGTCTACCAGTTCCACCACCGAGGCACGCGGGTGGCATTATACACGCGAGTTTGCCTTGCGAACCTTTATACTTGCGCCTCATGAGCGCAAATGCACCAACTTCTCTTTCAAAACTGAGTGATTACGACTTCGAACTGCCGGAATCGTTGATTGCTCAGCACCCGGCTGCCGAGCGCACGGCAAGCCGCCTACTCTTGGTGAATGGTGCTGACCTAACCGACCAACAGTTTACGAACCTACCCAGCCTGCTGAATCCGGGCGACCTGCTGGTGATGAACGATACGCGGGTGTTACGCGCCCGTTTTTTTGGCCAGAAAGATACCGGCGGCCAGGTTGAGGTATTGATTGAGCGGATCACCGGTGCAACCGGTCGCGAAGCTCGTGCCCAGATTCGCGCTAGCAAATCACCTAAGCCGGGCACCCGTTTACGCTTAGCTGATGCCTTTACCTTAGAAGTGACGGGCCGCGATGGCGAGTTCTTTGTGCTCGCGCTGCCACCGGAAGAGACCCAAGATTTCTGGCAGCTGACTGAAGCACACGGTCTGCTGCCGCTGCCGCCCTACATTACACACACACCGGGCAGCGATGACGAAACGCGCTACCAAACCGTTTACGCCAGAAACCCGGGTGCTGTTGCTGCGCCTACAGCGGGCTTGCACTTTGATGATGCAATGCTGTCGCAGCTCAAAGTCAAAGGTATTGATACCGCCACGGTGACGCTGCATGTGGGCGCCGGCACTTTTCAACCGGTACGCGCCGAAAACCTGGACGAGCACGTGATGCACCATGAGTGGTATCACCTACCGGAAACCACAACACAGGCCATCGCCGCCTGTCGTTCGCGTGGCGGCAAAATCGTTGCCGTAGGTACGACCTCTTTGCGTGCGCTGGAATCCGCTGCGAAATATCAGAACGTTTTACCCGGCGGCTTGTTGCAGCCCGATAGCCGGGAGACCGATCTGTTTATCCGCCCCGGGTATTCCTTCAAAGTGGTTGATCGCCTGATCACCAACTTTCACTTACCCAAATCCACCTTGCTCATGCTGGTGTCCGCCTTTGCTGGTTACGACACGATGCGCGCCGCCTACCAGCACGCCATTGAACAACAGTACCGCTTTTTCAGCTATGGCGATGCCATGCTGTTAACCCGCACCGAAAATACCTTATGAAATTTGATCTGATCACCACCGATGGTGCAGCCCGCCGCGGTCGCTTAACGCTGGCGCATGGCCAAGTCGACACCCCCGCATTCATGCCGGTAGGCACCTATGGCACCGTAAAGGCCATGACGCCAGACGCTCTGGCTGACACGGGCGCCCAAATCTGCCTGGGCAATACCTTCCACCTCTGGCTACGCCCGGGCATGGACGTGATCAAGCAATTCGGTGGCCTCCACAAATTTATGAACTGGGACAAACCCATTCTGACCGATTCCGGTGGTTTTCAGGTGTTTTCTCTGGGAGATCTACGCAAAATCACTGAAGAAGGCGTCAAGTTCGCCTCACCGATTGATGGTGCAAAGCTATTTTTGACCCCGGAAATCTCTATGCAGATCCAGAAGGATCTGAATAGCGACATCGTGATGATCTTCGATGAATGCACGCCCTACCCGGCCGATTACAAAACCGCGGCCGAATCGATGCGCCTGTCGCTGCGCTGGGCGCGCCGCTCCCGCGACGAGCATAACCGCTTAGAAAATACCAACGCCCTCTTTGGCATTGTTCAGGGCGGCATGCACGAAGCGCTGCGCGACGAGTCCCTGGCCGGCCTAAAAGACATCAATTTCAATGGTTTTGCCATTGGCGGCTTATCCGTCGGCGAACCCAAAGAAGACATGATGCGCATTCTGGCGCACACGGCACCGCAATTGCCGACCGATAAACCCCGTTACCTGATGGGCGTGGGCACCCCGGAAGACCTGATGGATTCAGTAGAACGGGGCATCGATATGTTTGATTGCGTGATGCCGACACGAAATGCAAGAAATGGCCATCTTTTTACCCGTTTCGGCGACGTTAAGATCAAAAACGCCCGCTTTAAAACGGAACAAGGCCCGCTCGATCCCACCTGCAGCTGCTATACCTGCAAAAACTTCAGCCGAGCCTATTTGCACCACCTGTTCCGCGCTGGCGAAATTCTCTCCAGCATTCTGAACACCATTCACAATCTGCACTATTACCAGACGCTCATGGCCGAAATGCGCAGCGCCATTGAAAACGGCCAATTCGCAAACAAAGTCAGCGCCCTGCGCGCCGACCGACAACGTGGTGTGTAAGCCGGCCGTTGCCTGAAAAATGCTAGAATTAGCACTTTAGTTAACCACCCTTTTCCGGAGACGACCCCGTGAACGCATCGCTTCAAGAAAGCCTCAGCCAGTTTCTGCCACTGATCGCCATGTTCGCGATCCTGTACTTCCTGATGATTCGTCCTCAGATGAAGAAGGCCAAAGAACACAAAGCACTGATCGCCGGTCTGCAAAAGGGTGACGAAGTAATCACTCAAGGCGGGCTGACTGGCAAAGTGACTGCCATTGGTGACAACTACGTCAAGATCGAAGTCGGCTCGAACAGCGCCGGCGCGGTAGAAATTACCGTACAGCGTCCCGCCATCGGCATTGTCCTGCCGAAGGGTTCGCTCAACTCGCTGTAATCAACCGGATTTGCACCCTATCGTGCACGTTCGACCCGGGGGCTTCGGCCCCCGTTTGACTTTTCTGTGACCCGTCATGAATCGCTATCCGCTCTGGAAATACATTGTCGTAGCCATCGCCCTCGTTATCGGCGTGCTCTACACCTTGCCCAACTTCTTTGGTGAAACGCCCGCCGTACAGGTGTCGCCAATCCGCGCCACGCTGAAGTCTGATGACAAGCTCTTACAGCAAGTGACTGCGGCGCTCGATAAGAACGGGATCTCCAGTGCCGGTGCTTTCCTGGACACCAACGGCGTTAAAGTCCGCCTGCCGGATACCGATACGCAGCTTAAAGCGCGTGATGTGCTGGAACATGCTTTCAACCCGAAAGCCGATGATGCCCAATACGTTGTGGCTCTGAATCTGCTTTCCGCTTCACCCAAATGGCTCACGTCGATTCATGCCCTGCCGATGTACCTGGGTCTGGATCTGCGCGGTGGGGTGCACTTCCTGCTGCAAGTGGATCTGCAAGGCGCGCTGACCAAGCGTATCGACGCAACCTCTGCCGACATCCGTACGCTGCTGCGTGACAAAAACATTCGTCATGCCGGCATCACCCGTGAAGACCAGCGCGTGGTGATTCGCTTCCGCGAAGCAGATTATCGCAACCAGGCACGTGCCGCACTCGTTACCGGGCAGCCAGACATCAATTTTGTAGAACAAACCGTCAGCGGTGATGCGGCTCTTGTAGGCACCTTCAAACCTGAAGCGATTAAACGCATTCAGGAGTTTGCCGTTAAACAGAACATCACCACCCTGCATAATCGGATTAATGAACTGGGCGTAGCGGAACCGATCATCCAGCAATCAGGCCCTGATCGCATCGTTGTACAGCTACCAGGCGTACAGGATACCGCCAAGGCCAAAGACATCCTGGGCCGTACCGCCACGCTGGAAATCCGCATGGTAGATGACACCCCGGGCGCACTGGAATCGGCACTCAATGGCAATGTACCCGCGACAGCCGAGCTCTACACCGAACGCGGTGGCAACCCGATTCTCGTTAAGAAAGTGGTCGTGCTTACGGGCGAACGTCTGAACGATGCACAACCGGGATTCGATAGCCAGACCCAAGAGCCTGCCGTGCATCTGACACTCGACGCAGCCGGCTCACGCATTTTCCGCGACATCACCCGTGAAAACGTGGGCAAGCGCATGGCCATCCTGCTCATCGAAAAAGGCAAAGGCGAAGTGATTACTGCCCCGGTGATCCGTAGCGAAATCGGTGGCGGCAAGGTACAGATTTCGGGCCGCATGACCACGGTAGAAGCCAATGAAACCTCACTGCTATTGCGTGCCGGTTCGCTGGCTGCGCCGATGGATATCATCGAAGAACGTACCGTTGGCCCATCGCTGGGTGCCGAAAACATCTCGCGTGGTTTCCACGCCACGCTATGGGGCTTTGCAGCTATTGCCGTGTTCATGATCATCTACTACGGCATGTTCGGCGTGATCTCTGTGCTGGCACTGTCATCGAACCTGCTGTTCCTGGTGGCTATTCTCTCGCTGCTTCAAGCCACACTGACCCTGCCAGGTATTGCCGCTATTGCGCTGGCGCTGGGTATGGCGATTGATGCCAACGTGCTGATTAACGAACGCATTCGTGAAGAGCTGCGTAACGGTTCAACACCCCAAGCGGCCATTGCCGCGGGTTACGAGCGCGCTTTCGACACCATTCTCGACTCCAACATCACCACCCTGATCGCTGGTCTGGCGTTGCTGATTTTTGGTTCGGGTCCGGTGCGTGGCTTTGCGGTCGTGCACTGCCTGGGCATTCTGACTTCGATCTTCAGCGCCGTAGTGGTTTCCCGCGCGCTGGTCAATATCATTTACGGCCGCCAGAAGCGTCTGACCAAGATTTCCATTGGTCAGGTCTGGAAGCCTGAATCCAACCAACCTACTGCCTAAGACGGAGCGACGATCATGGAACTTTTCCGCATCCGCAAAGACATCCCATTCATGCGCCATGCGCTGGTGTTCAACATCATTTCGTTGCTCACTTTCCTGCTGGCCGTATTTTTTCTGGCAACGCGTGGCCTGCACTTTTCGGTAGAGTTCACCGGCGGCACCCTGGTCGAAGTGCAGTACAAACAGGCCGCGGATCTGGAAGCCATTCGTGGCGGCCTGGCCAAAGCCAACTTCCAGGACTATGCCGTTCAGAACTTCGGCTCTAGCCGCGACGTACTGATTCGTCTGCCACTCAAACCATCGCAAAGCACAGCGGCGATTGGCACTGGCGTGATGGAAGCACTGGATGCCAACGCCCCAGGCGCGCAGCTGCAACGCGTAGAATTCGTTGGCCCACAGGTCGGTGAAGAACTGGCGCACGACGGCGGCCTGGCACTGCTACTGGTGATCATCGGCATCATGCTCTATCTGGCGTTGCGCTTTGAGTGGCGCTTTGCCCTATCGGCCATTATTGCCAACCTGCACGATGTGATCATCATTCTGGGCTTCTTCGCTTTCTTCCAGTGGGAGTTCTCGTTACCGGTTCTGGCTGCCGTTCTAGCCGTGCTGGGCTACTCGGTGAACGAATCTGTCGTGGTATTTGACCGCGTGCGCGAAACCTTCCGCAAGAAGCGCGGCATGACCACGCCACAGATTCTGGACCACGCCATTACCAGCACCATCTCCCGCACCATCATCACCCATGGCGCCACAGAAATGATGGTGCTTTCGATGCTGGTGTTTGGTGGCGATGCGCTGCACTACTTTGCCCTGGCACTCACCATCGGCATTCTGTTCGGCATTTATTCATCCGTGCTGGTCGCCAGCCCGCTCGTGATGTGGCTGGGCGTTTCCAAGGAACAGTTCATCAAACCGGTGAAGCGCGTTGAAACTGCGAACGAAGATGGGGCTTGCGTCTAACGACCGCTAAACACCCCATTGAGCGCCACCTTCGGGTGGCGTTTTACTTTCAGGCTTCTGGCTGACTCAAAATCCTCGCGGTATGGGCAACCTGATCTGCACGTTTACGCCAGCCCTCTCCGAAATGCACATAGGTCGGCAACATCCGGTAAAAAGACTGCCGGGCTTCGGTATACGCTTCGATCAATTCGTGGAGGCTGTGTTCGGCCACATAGTCATTCACAGCAGCCAGCGTCTTAGGGCCGATACTGCCATCGACAGGCACGCCGACGATTCTTTGTAGTAACCGTGCCGCCTGTGCTGGCCCAGTATTTACCGCCGTATCAAAAACCGCTAAATCCAAGCCGTCCGGCAATTCACCACAACGGCAGGCATTCCAATAACGTTTACGATAGATCTCGGCCAAATGCTCATCGGGAATACCGCGCAATTCCTCATGCGAGACATCGCGTCCGAGGTAATTGGCGTAGGTTCTATGGGTAACGCCCTTCATGGTGGCACCGCCCGGGTCATTCGGATGGTTAGCCCACCCACCCTCGTGCTTGAGGGTATGTGCCAGCGCCTCGGAGAAATTACGTTCCATGGCGCTGGCTCTTTACATCGCCTTAGGCAGGCAGATCTTCAACAACGGCAAAGACGTGCTTCACCCGCAGCGTTTCTGCACCGTTTTCAGCAATCGCAAGCAAACGATCAATGTTCGGGTGCTTGCCCGGGTTAGTACGTGCATCGGCTGTGTGTTCGGCAAATACTTCCAGGCCTTGCTTGGCCGCATCCACATTAATCGAACCCCAGACCTGCGCCAGGTGGTTATAAACCGTGAGCGACCCCTGGCTACCGGATTTGTTTTCGATCATGCCGGCGAGGTTACCTTCGCCGTCACGCAGTTCAATAGCGGCCAGGTGAGAGATGCCCGGTAGCTTTTTAAGATTATCTGAAAATGCCATGTGCTTATTCCTTAAATACGCTTGGCCAGTTCAGCAGCCTTACCGGTGTAATCCCATGGCGTCAGTTCTAACAGTGCCTTCTTGGCTTCTGCCGGAATTTCCAGCGTGTTCACAAAGGCTTGCATGCCTTCTCGAGATACGCGCGTGCCACGGGTCAGTTCTTTAAGTTTCTCGTACGGATTGGCAATACCAAAGCGACGCATCACAGTTTGAATCGGTTCGGCCAGCAATTCCCAGTTAGCATCCAGGTCAGCCTTCATCAAATCCGCATTGATTTCCAGCTTGCCCAGACCCTTCAGCAGCGAGTCATAACCCAGCAGGGCATAACCCAGGCCCACGCCCATGTTACGCAGTACGGTGGAGTCGGTCAGGTCACGCTGCCAGCGCGAAATCGGTAGCTTTTCTGCCAGGTGCTTGAGCATGGCATTGGCCAGACCCAGGTTGCCTTCAGAGTTTTCGAAGTCGATCGGGTTCACTTTGTGCGGCATCGTCGACGAACCGACCTCGCCCGCTTTGACCTTCTGTTTGAAGAAGCCAAGCGAGATATAACCCCAGACATCGCGATCCAGATCAATCAGAATGCCGTTGGCACGTGCAAAGGCATCAAACATTTCTGCCAGACCATCGTGCGGTTCGATCTGGATGGTGTACGGGTTAAATACCAGACCCAGTGATTCAACGAAGCGCTTGGCAAAACCTTCCCAGTCGTAGCCGGGATACGCGGCCAGGTGGGCGTTGTAGTTGCCGACAGCGCCATTGATCTTACCCAGCAGTTCTGCCTGGGCAATACGGGCGCGCGCCCGTTGCATGCGATACGCAACGTTGGCCATTTCCTTGCCCATGGTAGAAGGCGTGGCTGGCTGACCATGGGTACGGCACATCATCGGCACATCGGCGTAGGCATGCGCCATTTCGGTGAGCTTGGCGATGACTTTATCCAGCACCGGCAGCATGACTTCTTCACGCGCACCCTTGCACATCAGCGCGTGCGATAGGTTGTTAATGTCTTCCGATGTACAGGCAAAGTGAATAAATTCGCTGACTTTCGTCACCTCAGCATTAGCCTTAGTCTTGTCTTTGATCCAGTATTCCAGCGCCTTCACATCGTGATTGGTGGTGGCTTCAATGCCCTTCACTTCAGCGGCATCGCTGGCGGTGAAGTTGTTCACCAGGCCATCCAGTTCGGCAATAGTGGCTGCCGAGAAAGCGGGGATTTCAGTGAAATGCGGATCGGCTGCCAATGCCTTTAGCCATTCGATCTCAACGCGCAGACGGGCATGAATCAGGCCAAATTCAGAGAAATGGGGGCGCAGCAGGTCAACCTTGGCGGCATAACGACCATCGAGCGGCGAAAGAGCGGTCAAAGCACCGAGACCATTAGACATCTGAAACTCCTGAATACGGAAAAATCGAAAGGGCAATTTTACCACCCGTAGCCTCTGTTGATAGCGGGTCTGGGCGACACCAGCCGTTCGGTGTAGGGTACGGGATTCTTCTGTATGTTTTGAGAACAACCATGAAACTACTTGGTACCCCCACCAGCCCCTATGTTCGTAAAGTTCAGCTCGTTCTTCTGGAAAAGCAGATTGCTCACGATTATCTGGTCGATGCACCGCGTGAACCGGGTAGCCTAGTCGTTCGCGTTAATCCGCTGGGGCGCATTCCTGCGCTGATTCTCGATGATGAAACCTGCGTGTTCGACTCCCCGGTGATTGCTGAATATGTCGACAGCCTGAATGACACACCCGCACTTATCCCGCGTGGCGATGCCGTTGCCCGCATGCGGGTCAAACGCTGGGAGGCTCTGGCCGATGGCATCATGGATTCAACATTTACGGTGCGCGGTGAACGACTCAGGCCGGAAGAAAAGCAGGAGCCCGCCAACATCACCCTGCATAACAATGCGATCAGTCGTGCGTTGGACTTTGCAAGCGTGAGCCTCGGCGCAAACTCGTGGACACACGGCGAGATGCTTTCTTTAGGCGATCTGGCGCTCTTTAGCGCCCTCGTCTATCTGGATCTCCGTCAGCCAGAACGGGATTGGCGGTCTGCGCACCCGAATCTGGGCAGCCTCTTCGACCAAATTGCCGCACGGCCGAGCGCAAAAATCTCGCTGGCCGCGCAGTAATAAGATTACCCGGCGAGGGACTGCAAATCAGCAGTGCCCGCCGGGCGGCCGCCCATACGAGCCGATTCGATAATGCCGCCGCCTAAACAGACACGGCTTTCGTACATGACCAAAGATTGCCCTGGCGTCACGGCCCATTGCGGGGCGGCGAAACGAATCACGGCACGTTGCTCATCAATCTGTTCGATCTCACACGCGGCATCCGGTGAACGGTAACGCGTCTTTGCGGTATAGACCCAGTGTTTATGGGGCGGCTCACCGGCAATCCAGTTCATATCGGTAATAGTCACCTCATCGACCAGCAGTGCCGGGTGATCGTGACCGGACACCACATAGAGCACATTCGTGGCCATATCTTTGCGTGCCACATACCAGGCATCGTGTTCACCTGGTGTTTTATCGTGCCCCTGGTCATTACCTTTGATACCGCCGATATGCAAACCTTTGCGCTGGCCCAGGGTATGGAACGCCAATCCCTGATGCTTGCCCAGTAATTTTCCGGAATCCAGATCGCGGATTTCACCGGGGTTTTGCGGTACATAGCGCTGCAGAAAATCATTAAACGGGCGCTCACCGATAAAACAGATACCGGTGGAGTCTTTCTTCTTGGCGACGGGCAAGCCGGCGGCTTCGGCTTTGGCGCGCACTTCCGGTTTAAGCCAGTTGGCCAGCGGGAACATGGCGGGTTTCAGTTGAGTCTGACTTAGCCGATAAAGGAAGTAGCTCTGATCCTTGTTGCCGTCTTCGGCCTTGAGTAACTGCCGCTTGCCATCAAAGTCCTGCACGCCGGCATAGTGGCCGGTGGCGATCGCGTCTGCACCCAGGCTAATGGCGTGATCAAGGAACGCGGCAAACTTGATTTCAGCGTTACACAACACGTCCGGATTAGGTGTCCGGCCCGCATTGTATTCCTGCAAAAAAGTAGCAAACACGCGGTCACGATATTCCTTGGCGAAGTTCACCACTTCCACATCAATACCCAGAATGTCGGTCACGCTCATCACGTCAATGAGGTCCTGGCGGGTACTGCAGTATTCATCCGTATCGTCGTCTTCCCAGTTCTTCATAAACAGGCCGATCACGCGATAGCCCTGCTCTTTAAGCAGCAGCGCTGCGACGGAAGAATCCACGCCGCCGGACAAACCGACGACGACAGTTTTAATAGACGAAGACGACATCAGAATATTCCTTAACGATCTGTTCGACTGGCCAATGGCCTAGCGGCAGTCATATGGTGTTGCGCATCTAACGTGTAGAAACGATAGGCAGCCCATTCTCTCACGGGTGCCACGGGTGGCAAGCTGCCTTGTTCAACATCCCATGGGTCTATGGTGTAAACGTGGCTATCGCCATCGCCCGCGTCGTTCGCATTACCTGTTTCGACCAGCGTTGCACTGTAATGCGATGCCACCAGTAATGTGCGATGTGCATACGGACCAACCTCATGCCAACGCAGCGCCTGCTTCTTTTGCAGCAAAGACAGCATATTGGCCGTGGTGGTTGAATGATCGATACAATCCATGCGGCCGTTGACTGTTTCGTCCTCGTCGTTACCCGGTTCATCTGCACCGATAGGCGTTTGCTCGGCAGCCTTCACGTAAAATTTGCGCACGACTTCAGCGGCTGCCATACGTTCCTCTTCAGGCGTTTTTGCCTGACGCAACGGTGCCAGAGTTTTCTTGAGCCAGCTATCCGGATAGACGACCGACACCTGCTTCAGACAGCCCCAGTTATAACAAACCACGACATAGCTTTCGGCGCAGGCGAGCCCGCTGGCAAGACACATGCCCAACATGACGCCCTTGTACCAAAGTCTCTGCATCAAGCGTAATGGGTAATAGTGCTGAGCGGCATGCGACGTCCTGCTAGCCAGTCTTCTACGCATTGCAGGACGAGTGGGCTACGATGACGATCTTGTGTGGCCCTCAACTCGTCGAGCGTCAGCCAGTGCGCGGCGACAATGCCGTCATCAAGCGTTCGCCCGGCATCGACCTGATCTAACCGACAATCGAAGGCAAAACGTAGATACGTGATATCCCCCGCCGGCACTGTCCACTGATATACCCCCACCAAGGCCTGTGGTGTGACATGGCAACCTGTTTCTTCCAGAGCCTCACGGGCGCAAGCGGCTACCAGGGATTCACCCTCGTCCATATGGCCTGCGGGCTGATTGAATCGCAGCCCCGCAGAGGTTTCTTCTTCAACGACCAGAAATCGCCCATCCCGCTCAACCAGAGCAGCAACAGTCACACTTGGTTTCCAGCGTACTTTATGTGTATTCATAATACGTATTTTACCGAAAGCCCCTGCGTGCCGCCCAAAGCGCGCTAAATGCAGCCGCCAACCTGATTTTGAGCCAGAAATCGGCTAAAATCATGCGATCTGGCCAATTGCTTGTGGCCCATTTGTGACGTTTGTTCAAAGGATTTACATCATGTCGATGTCTGATCGCGACGGTTTTATCTGGCTAGACGGCAAGCTCGTGCCTTGGCGCGATGCCAACACCCACGTTCTGACCCACTCTCTGCATTACGGCATGAGCGTATTTGAGGGCGTGCGTGCTTACGATACCGGTCGCGGCACATCAATTTTCCGTCTGCAGGATCACACCCGTCGATTGTTCAATTCGGCGCACATCTTCCAGATGGAAGTGCCGTACGACGAAGACACCATTAACGAAGCTCACAAAGAAGTGGTTCGCGCCAACAATCTGGAAAGCGCTTACATTCGCCCTTTGGTGTACTACGGTTCAGAAAAAATGGGCGTTTCGCCGAAGGGTGCCAAAGTGCACGTTGCCATCGGCGCCTGGCCTTGGGGTGCGTACCTGGGTGAAGACGGCCTGAAAAAAGGCATTCGCGTTAAAACCTCGTCGTACACCCGCCACCATGTGAACGTATCGATGGTGCGTGCCAAGGCGAGCGGCCACTACGTCAACTCGATTCTGGCCAACAACGAAGCCGTTGCTGATGGCTACGATGAAGCGCTCCTCCTCGATACCGAGGGCTATGTCTCTGAAGGCGCCGGCGAAAACCTGTTCATCATCAAGAACGGCAAGGTGTACACACCCGAACTATCGTCGTGTCTGGAAGGCATCACCCGCGATAGCGTTGTCACACTGGCTCGCGAGATGGGTATTTCTGTTGAAGAAAAGCGCATCACCCGCGATGAAGTCTACTGTGCCGACGAAGCGTTCTTTACCGGGACGGCCGCTGAAGTGACGCCAATTCGTGAGCTCGACAACCGCAAAATCGGTATTGGTAGCCGCGGCCCGGTCACCGAACGCATTCAGTCTGCTTACTTCGATGCGGTAAATGGCCGTAGTCCAAAGCACGAAGACTGGCTGAGCTTTATCTGATTCACTTCTTCCCCGAGGCAATTCTGATGAACGCACCGCTTGAAAAAACCCTGTCGGCCAAAGCACTCAACGTTACCGCCGACGATCTGCCCCTGCATTGCCCACCTCAGGGTGTACAACTCTGGTCGGGTCACCCACGTGTTTACCTTGACGTTCTGAAAACCGGCGAAGTGAAGTGTCCGTACTGCGGCACGCATTACACATTCTCCGGTGAAGCCCCACACGGCCACTAACTGATTCAGGCACGCGGAGAGACTGAAAGTCTATGAAGGCTGTCTCTCTGCTTGTTGCCCCGGCCTGGGTGGGCGATGCGGTAATGAGCGAACCGCTCATCCGACAAATTGCCGCTCACGACCAAGCGCCTGTTGATATCCTGGCCCCACCCTGGGTTGCGCCACTATACGAGCGCATGCCCAATGTAGGCAATGTCATCCCTGCGCCATTTGCCCATGGTCGTTTAGACCTCAAATCACGCTGGCACTTAGGCCAGACATTACGGGCACAGGGCTACCAGAATGCCTACGTACTGCCCAATTCCCTGAAGTCGGCTTTACCTATTTTTTTTGCCGGCATTCCCAACCGCATCGGTTTTACCGGCGAATCCCGCTACGGACTCATTAATCGCCGCCAGAAACTGGATAAGCAAAAACTGCCACGGATGGTGGATCGATTTCTGGCGTTAGGCCCTACGGCAACCAGCGGTTCTGATGCAGGCATTCCCCAACTCACAGCCAAGCCAGGCAGTTTAGAAGCACTCATATCCAAGCTGGGTCTAGCAACGCCGAATCGTTTAGCGGTTCTTTGCCCGGGCGCTGAATTCGGCCCCGCAAAGCGTTGGCCGGCTGAACATTTTGCGACACTCGCCCAACAATTAGATCAAGCCGGCTACACCGTCTGGATCATTGGTTCAGGCAAAGATCAGGAAGCCGGCGCGACGATTGAATCGCTCAGCGGTGGCTTGGCAATTAATCTCTGCGGCCGGACAAATCTGACCGATGCCATTGATCTCATGAGCGCCGCTGATATTGTGGTGAGCAATGACTCTGGCCTCATGCATGTGGCCGCAGCGCTCCAGCGCCCGCTGATTGCGCTGTTTGGCTCGTCCTCCCCGCTCTTCACACCGCCGCTCAGCAAACACGTAGCTATTCTGCAGCACGCGGTACCCTGCAGCCCCTGCTTTGCGCGCATCTGTCGTTACGGCCACCTGGATTGTCTAACCAAGCTGCTACCTGAAAGCGTGATGGCATCCATCCGTACGCTCAACCCGGAAAGTCACACAGCATGAGCCTGCCACCACCCACCGCCCCGGTTCCTAATTTTGCGACGCCCGATGAAGCAGAACAAGGTTTCTACGAAAGTATCACGCAGGCAAATCTGGATGCGCTGATGGCGGTATGGGCAGATGAAGATGACATTGTCTGTATCGATCCCGATGGCCGACGTGCAGCTGGCCATGCGGCTATCCGCCAAGGCTGGCAATCTATTTTCAATGGCTGCCACCATCTGGAAATCGAAGTCATGAATGTCATGCGCTGGCAAAGCGGCTTGGTCGCCATCCATCTGGTACAGGAAAGCGTCACCCTGTTCAGCGTGCCAGAAGAGCTCACTGATCCGGAACACCCCAATGCCCTAGTCAAGCGCAATGGTGTCACTACCGCTATGAACGTGTACGTACGTGGGGGCAACGGATGGCGCCTTGTCTGTCACCAGGCAACGGCGCAACTCGCCTCGATAGAAGAGCAAGTCGCCAACGTTGCAACACATACACTCCACTAACGTCGCCTGTAATGCTGCTGCCGTTGGCGCCCTATCGCGCACCCTTCTACCTATTCAACGGCCATCTGCAAACCTTATGGCCGGTTTGGCAAACACTTCGTAAGCCGCCGATAAACTGGCCACGGGAACGTTGGGAAACACCGGATGGTGACTTTATCGATGTGGACTGCATTAACCACGGCTCTCCCGGCAATCCGGCCATCATTCTGTTTCACGGGCTGGAAGGCAATTCGCAATCTCACTACGCACGCAATTTAGCGACAGCGCTCGCAAGAGTCGGTTGGACCGGATACGTACCGCATTTTCGTGGCTGCAGTGGTGAACTCAACCGCCTGCCGCGGGCGTATCACTCCGGCGACTCACAGGAAGTCGACTGGATTCTGAAACGATTCAAGCAACGTGAGCCACAGCGCATCTTTTTTGCGGCAGGCGTTTCTCTGGGCGGCAACGCGCTAATGAAATGGTTAGGCGAGCAAGGTGCTGCTGCTAAAGAAATCATCTATGCAGCTGCGGCAATTAGCCCGCCGATGGATGTTGCGGCCTGTGGCACCTGGCTCGACCAGGGCACCAACCGCAGTGTCTATACACAGCATTTCCTACGAACGATGAAAGCCCAGAGTGAAGCCCGTCTTGTGCGCTTTCCGGGTCTGTTTGATGCGCAGCGCATGCGTGCCGCGACAACACTGCGTGAGTTTGACGACACAGTTACCGCCCCGCTGCACGGATTCAAGAGCGTGGATGATTACTGGGCACGCGCTTCTGCCCTGGGTGTACTCAATGGCGTGAAAGCACCGACGCTCCTGCTCATGCCCCGCAACGATCCATTTCTAACCGATGCCTGCTACCCGCAGACCTGCCCTGCGAGCGTAACGCTGGAAACACCGGCTACCGGTGGCCACGTGGGATTTAGCGGTGGCCACGGCACTACGAAAGATATGTGGTTGCCCTCCCGTATAATTAACTTTTTTGCACAATCTATCGGCCTAACGAACACCGTTGCCGATAATTAACTTCGAGCCTGAGCGATTATGTCCGCACCCCGTTTTGCGATTCCTAGCCTGCCTGACTCAATTTTCAAAGCCTACGACATCCGTGGCATTGTCGATGACACCCTAACGCCCGACATCGTTCGCGCCGTTGGCCTAGGCCTGGGTACCCTGGCACGAGAACAAGGCGTCAAAGCCATTGCCGTGGGACGTGACGGACGTTTGTCCGGCCCAGCACTATCGCAGGCTTTACAAGAAGGCATTGTTGCCGCAGGTGTCGATGCCATCGATGTGGGCTGTGTGCCAACGCCCGTTACCTATTTTGCCGGTTTCGAGCTCGAAACCTACTCCTGTGTGTCTGTCACGGGCAGCCACAATCCACCGGACTACAACGGCCTCAAAATGGTGATCGCTGGCAACACCTTGGCGGGTGATGCCATTCAGGCACTCAAGAAGCGTATTGAAGCCGGTGATGTGCACTGGGCGGAACAACCCGGCCAGATGCGCGTTGCAGACGTGAAATCGGCCTATCTCGACAAGATCGTCGGCGATGTCAAACTGTCGCGCCCAATGACCATTGCGGTTGATTGCGGCAACGGTGTTGCCGGTGAACTGGCTCCCGAGCTATTCAAGCGCATGGGCTGCAAGGTCATTCCCTTATTCTGCGAGATTGATGGTACCTTCCCGAACCACCACCCGGATCCATCCAAGCCAGAGAATCTCAAAGACCTGGTTGCCGAGCTGACGAAGACTGACGCAGAAATCGGCCTGGCCTTTGATGGTGATGGTGACCGCCTGGGTGTTGTGACCAAAGACGGGCAGATCATTTTCCCGGATCGCCAGATGATGCTCTTTGCACAGGATGTGTTGAGCCGTTGCCCCGGCGCGGACATCATTTTCGATGTGAAGTGTTCTCGCCTACTGGGCGACGCGATTCGCGCGGCGGGCGGTAACCCTCTGATGTGGAAAACCGGCCATGCTCTGATTAAAGCCAAGCTCAAGGAGACCGGCGCCCCGTTGGCCGGCGAAATGAGTGGCCACGTCTTCTTCAAAGAACGTTGGTTCGGCTTTGATGATGGCCTCTACACCGGTGCACGCCTTCTGGAAATTCTGTCACGCGCGCCTGATGCCAACCCTGTGCTGACATCGCTACCGAACAGCCAGAGCACACCGGAACTCAACATCAGTATGAAAGAAGGCGAGCCGCACGCCCTGATGGCTGAGTTGGCCGTAGCACCAGACTTCCCAGAAGCCCGTGATGTGATTACGATTGACGGGCTGCGTGTGGAATACGACGATGGCTTCGGCCTGGCACGTCCTTCAAATACCACGCCAGTGGTTGTACTGCGCTTTGAAGCGGATACACCTGAAGCGCTCACTCGTATTCAGAATGAGTTCCGACGCGTACTGAACAAAGTACGCCCGGGTTTGGCACTGCCTTTCTAAAAAAGAACGGGGCAGCAATCGCCCCGTTCCAGTCACTTCCCGCTCAAACTCCGGCGGTTGTAGTCTTTGTCGCCGGGCATGATGCAGCGGCCGAAACCAAATAATCCGCCCTGCGACCCCGCGGGGCAGACTTTGTTTTCAGGGAATTTATCGGCGACTTTTTTAGCCTCTGCTGCCTTGGCGGTATTGACGTACTCCCATCGACCATTAGGAAACAATAGGACGTCTTCGCCACTCGCAGTTTTACCAGCGATCGGCGTGCGCTCAGGCGTATCGGCGATATCGGCCAAGGCAAGCGGCGTGCTCATCAGCATGAGTACCGCAAGCCCGATTCGAAAATACGCGATCACCGCTCAGCAACCCAGTTAGATACCGATGCTAGCGCTGCAGCCAGATTGGCAGGCTGCGTACCGCCCGCCTGCGCCATGTCCGGACGACCGCCACCCTTGCCACCCACTTGGCCAGCAACAAAGTTGACGAGTTCGCCCGCCTTGAAGCGACTGGTTAGATCCGGTGTCACACCGGCAATCACCGACACCTTATCGCCTTCGGCGACACCCAGTACGATGACGGCAGACTTCAGCTGGTCTTTCAATTGGTCCAGCGTTTCACGCAATGCGGAACCGCTTACACCTTCAAGCTTAACAGCCAGCACAGCAACACCATTCACAGTTTGTGCCTGGCCGGCCAGATCACCACCCTGTGCCGCTGCCAGCTTGGACTGCAAACGTGCCACTTCTTTTTCTTGAACTTTAATGCCTTCAAGGACAGCCGCCACACGTGCCGGTGCCTCTGCCGGTTTGCATTTCACAAGCCCTGCAATTTCATTCAAGGCCTGGCGACGGAACTGTACCGCTGCCAGTGCGTAATCCCCAGTGATCGCTTCCACACGGCGCACGCCCGCGGCAACGCCTGATTCGGCGATGATCGTAAACAAACCGATATCGCCGGTACGTGTTACGTGTGTGCCGCCACATAGTTCGCGCGATGAACCGATATCCAATACACGCACGGTGTCGCCATACTTTTCTCCGAAGAGCATCATGGCACCCAGCTTCTGCGCATCTTCAATCGCCATCTCACGGGCTTCACCCGGTAGATTACGCATGATCTCGCGGTTGACGATATCTTCAACGGCGCAAATCTGCTCCGCTGTCATCGGTGCATTATGCGCAAAGTCAAAGCGGGTTTTTTCGGCGTCAACCAGAGAACCTTTCTGTTGCACGTGTTCACCCAGCACTTCGCGCAATGCTTTATGCATCAGGTGAGTTGCCGAGTGATTGCGCATGGTGCGCTCACGATCAACCACATTGACCGATGCCTGCAAGGTGTTACCCACAGACAGCGAGCCTTCGCGGACGACACCATGATGACCAAAAACCTGTGGCTGAATTTTCTGCGTATCTTCTACCAGAAATTCGCCATGGACGGATTTCAATACGCCGTTGTCACCCACCTGACCACCCGACTCGGCGTAGAACGGTGTCTGATCCAAGACCACGACACCGGCATCACCTGCTTTGAGCTCATTAACGGCAACGCCATCACGATACAAGGCCACCACGTTGGCTTCCACTGCCATGCGGTCATAACCTTCAAAACGGGTCTGCGGGCCTTCATAGACAAGCGCCGCCGCCATATGAAATTTACCAGCAGCACGCGCCTGATCACGCTGACGTGTCATGGCCGCATCAAAACCTGCCTCATCCACGTTGAGCTCACGCTCACGGCAAACGTCTGCCGTCAGATCCAGCGGGAAACCATAGGTGTCGTGCAGCTTGAACGCAATATCACCATCCAGCACGCCGTCTTTAGGCAGGCTGGCCAGCGCACCATCCAGAATTTCCATGCCGTGGGCAATCGTTTCAAAGAAACGCTCTTCTTCTAAACGCAGGATATCGGTCACCCGTTGCTCTGCACGCGCCAGCTCTGGATAGGCTTCACCCATCTCAGCCACGAGCGCTGAGACCAGCGTGTTAAAGAATGGTGTGCGTGCGCCCAGCTTATAGCCATGACGAATCGCGCGGCGAACAATACGACGCAGCACATAACCACGGCCTTCATTACCCGGAATGACCCCATCCACGATCAGGAAGGCGCAGGCACGAATATGATCGGCAATCACTTTCAGTGAAGCGGCATCTATGGTGGCTTCACCACCAGCCACATGAACTGCCTTTTGAGCTGCAGCAATCAGATGCTGGAATAGATCAATTTCATAGTTGCTGTGTACGTGTTGCAGAACAGCGGCAATTCGCTCCAGACCCATGCCGGTATCAACGCAAGGGCGTGGCAGCGGATGCAGCACACCGGCTTCATCGCGATTGAACTGCATGAATACGAGGTTCCAGATCTCGATGTAGCGATCACCATCCTCTTCAGGCGATCCCGGTGGACCACCCCAGATCTCCGGACCATGGTCATAGAAAATTTC
>CAZGHR010000012.1:0-1236 GCA_964525545.1 uncultured Dechloromonas sp. | reverse complement strand
CGCAGCAGCTTACTCTGAGCACCTGCTTGAGCTGCGGGTGTCAGCGGCAAAAAGCCACCCTGACGGGCAATCGTCAGCTGTGTTTGTGGCGTCAGTGTAAACTCGAGGAACTTGGCAGCCGCCTTGTACTCATCTTTCGTGCCACCTTGGCCAACCCAGAATGCAGCACCGGCTGCCAGCGTATTGAACGGCGCACCGGCATTGTCATCAATCACAGGCAGTGGGCCAACACCAAAGTCAAATTTCTTGTTTGCTTGCAATTCAGCGACCAGCTCACTATTGGTCGTGATCATTGCGCACTCGCCACTCAGAAAGTGCGCGTCTGCTTCGTTGTTACGGCCAAAGCTCGTGAAGTATTCGGTTTTGTACCAGGATGTCAGACGTGCCAGATGGCGCACCTGAATCAGCGTATTGAAGGCAAGCTTTCCGTCAGGCGTCACTGTTTGCGAACCTGCCCAGGCTGACACGTTATCGATATGCACCCAGACTGGCCATGACGTTGTGTACTCGCAGGTCGCTGCACGAGCCGCGTCAATTTTACCCGAGAGATCTTGCATCTCTTCCCAGGTCTTAGGCGCCTTGTTTGGATCTAATCCGGCCTTTTTGAAGATCTCTTTGTTCCAGAACAGCACCGGCGTTGTAAAAGCAACGGGCAGTGCCTGCACCTGATTGTTGACCGTCACGGCATTACGCAATGGCTCAGCGATAGCTTTAGGGTTGAACTTCACCTTGTTGTCAGCCAGTAGCTTTTCGACCGAAACGTAGGCATCCGGATTGTTCAAATACTTGGCTAGATCCACACGCGTGGCCAGATTCAACACCGATGGCTTGCCGTTAGGCGCGCGTTTCACCAGCTGCACTTCAACGTCTTTGCTCGATTCATTAAAGCGGCTCACCAATTGCTGCAATTCTTTGGCATGCTGGCCTTCAAGCTGATGCGCCAGGGTGAGATCTGTTTTGGCAAAGGCTGCGCTTACTGGCACCAATAACGTCAACAATAACGATGAGCGACGTAAAAAAGTGGTGTTAGCTTTAAACATAATCAGGAGTCCTTGAGTGCTTGAAGACAATGCGATGCAAATTGCACGGGTCAATCTGCGCCAAAACCCTGAATTATACGGATTTAAGGGCAAAATCTGGCATTTTGGCTGTGTATAATCAGCGCATGACTGAATTGATTGCGGAAGAAACACCGCCGACCCCGACATTTGCCGAATTGGGTCTTGATCCTGCCAT
>CAZGHR010000011.1:27455-28929 GCA_964525545.1 uncultured Dechloromonas sp. | reverse complement strand
GATGCCAGCCCGATTACGGTGTTGTTCCGTCCGCCCAGACAGCGTTGGGCGGAATCGATACTTCGTTTTGGGCGTATGCGGTCTGGTATGCAGATCGCCCCGGCAGATCTATCCGGGGTGCGTCGTTTGATCCGTGCCTTGAAGTCGGGTGAATCGGTGGGTCTATTACCGGATCAGGTGCCGCCTGCCGGGCAAGGGGCCTGGCTCCCCTGGTTCGGTAAGCCGGCCTACACCATGACGCTGGCGGCCAGATTGGCCCAGACGGGGGCGAGTGTGATCTTTGCCTGTGCCGAGCGTCTGCCGAAAGGGCAGGGTTTTGTACTCAGTTGCCGCCCGCCATCAAGCCCATTACCGGTGGATGATCTGGAAGCAACGGCTGCCGCTATCAATCAGGAATTGATGAAGCTGATATCCTCTTATCCTGAGCAGTATTTCTGGGGCTACAACCGTTATAAGACCCCGCGCGGCTCAAGTGAGCAGCCGCCAGAAAAGCCTTTATGAATAATCAACGCCCCCCTGTTAATTTAAAAACACTGCCCAGCTGGTTGCTGATTGCACTGGTCTGGTTAATTTCCAAATTGCCGTTGCGTCTGATCCGTTTGATCGGTGCGTTTTTCGGCATCATCTTATGGGCACTGGCGCGGCAACGGCGTTTCGTAGCGCTGACAAATTTACGTTTGTGTTTTCCGGATATGCCGGATAGTGAACGTAAGAAGCTCGTGTTCAAACACTGCATCCGTTTTGCGCAGGCCGTGCTGGATCGTTCGCTCATGTGGTTTGCTTCCGAAAAACGCATCCGCCGTATCGTTCGCCAACATAACGAAGAACGTCTTTACAGCGACGATGGTCGGCCCACGCTGGTACTCGCCCCCCATTTTGTCGGCCTGGATGCCACCGGTACGCGTGCGTCGATGATGGGCTCCTGGATCAGTATGTATGCCAAGCAGAAAAACCCGGTACTGAACTATATGTTGTTGCACGGCCGTAACCGCTTCACGAATCCGGTGCTGGTGTCGCGTCAGGATGGCTTGCTGAAGGTCGTGAAAGCCATGAAGCGCGGTACGCCGTTCTATTATTTGCCGGATCAGGATTTCGGTCCAAAGGATGCGGTGTTTGCGCCGTTCTTCGGGTTTCCGGCAGCCACAGTCACTGGCGTATCGCGTCTGGCGCAGCTGACTAACGCACGGGTGATTGCCATCGTTTCCAAGATGGTGCCGGATGGCTATGAGTCCTACTACACCGAAGAGTGGGAAAATTTCCCGGGTGCTTCGGTCGAAGAGGATACGGCTCGCATGAATCAATTCATCGAATCGTGGGTGTTGCAGATGCCGGACCAGTACTTCTGGTTACACAAGCGTTTCAAGACCCGGCCGGAAGGTGAACCGAGTGTTTACGGTAAGCATCACCGCTAATGTATTGCGCCGGCCTATAATCAGCAGATGAAATTGAAATTCTCCAAAATGCACGGCCTTGG
>CAZGHR010000011.1:11052-27355 GCA_964525545.1 uncultured Dechloromonas sp. | reverse complement strand
TGGTGTTGCCGGATGGCGCAACGCTAACGATTGGCGCTGTGTCGATGGGCAACCCGCATGCTGTGACAGTGGTGCCTGATGTCGATGCGGCACCGGTAGCTGTGCAAGGCCCGCAAATCGAAAACCATGCGCGCTTTCCGCAGCGGGTCAACGCAGGGTTTATGCAGGTACTGGATCGCAACAATATCCGTTTGCGGGTCTATGAGCGCGGTGCGGGTGAAACACTGGCTTGCGGCACAGGTGCTTGTGCTGCGGTGGTGTCAGGTATCCGTCGCGGTCTCCTGGATTCGCCGGTGCGCGTAAAGACACGGGGCGGCGATTTGAATATTGCGTGGGCTGGCATTGGTCAGCCGGTCATCATGACGGGTCCTGCCGTCACCGTATTTACTGGAGAGATCGAGCTATGAGTGTGTCGCCCGAAGCAGTATTGGAGTTTCTGAAATCGCACCCGGAATTTTTTGAAGAGCAGGCCGAGTTCTTCCATCAGGTTGAAATTGCGCACCCCTATAGTGGCCGTACGATTTCTTTGGCAGAGCGCCAGATGATTACGCTGCGCGAAAAGAATCGTCTATTGGAGCACCGCCTTGGTGAACTGCTAGGCGTGGGTGAGAGTAATGATGCCTTGGGTGCGCGCATGCATCAGTTGACGGTAGCGTTAGTTGGCGCCGGCCGTCTCGATCAGATTGTGGGCACGGTGCTCAAGTCGCTCGCCGAAGATTTTAGTGTGCCGCAGGCGCGCTTGCGTTTGTGGGGTGAAGGTGCGGCCAACCTCGGCCATGACGCCTGCACGCCGGTGAGCGCTGAATTGATCAAAGAGGTAGCCGGTATGCATCATCCGGTAACGGGTAGCGTGCGCACGGGTGAAGTCGCTGCCTGGTTTGGCAGCGAAGGCGAAGAGATCTCGTCGATGGCCTTGGTGCCGCTGCGTTTCGAAGATCAGACATTGGGCTTGCTCGCCATGGCCTCGGGTGATGCGGAGCGTTTTGTGGCCGGGATGGGTACCGCCTATATCGAACGCTTGGGTGATGTGATTGCTGCGGCATTGGCACGCGTTCTGCGCGGCTGATTCCAGCACAACATGAAATGAGCGATCTGGCGCAGCCTGCAGCACAGGAGCCGTTGTGGCCAGGTGCTGAAGACTGGCTGGCAGAGTTACGGGATCAGCGGCGCGTATCACCACATACCTTAAGTAACTACGAACGGGATCTGCGCCGCTTGCAATCGTTAGCGGGCAACGCGACACCCGCAGAACTCACCGCGCTGGATTTGCGACGGTTCGTTGGGCGATTGCACGCCTCCGGTTTGTCCGGACGTTCGATTGCCCGATCGCTATCGGCCTGGCGTGGTTTGTTGCGTTGGCTGGCGCGCCGTGGCGTGCTGGATGCCAACGTGGCTGAGGGTTTGCATGCGCCGAAACACCCGAAACGATTGCCTGATGCGTTGTCGGTTGACGAAGCATTCCGATTGCTTAAGCCTTTAGATGTTGCCGAAATCGATAGTCAGAATGCCTCGCGAGAGCAGGTGCTTCAATGCCGTGATCAGGCCATCTTCGAACTCTTCTACTCATCGGGTATCCGGTTGTCCGAACTGGTGGGCCTGAACATGGATTGTCTGACCGACCTACGCCAGGGTGAGGTCCGTGTACTCGGCAAGCGTAATAAGACACGGGTGGTTCCGGTAGGTCGTACTGCGCAAGTGGCCGTTGAAGCCTGGTTGGCCGTTAGAGCGCAATTGCTCAAAGCAGCTGATGAGCCAGCATTGTTTCTGGGGCAGCAGGGAAAGCGCATCACGCCACGTATGATTCAGCTGCGTTTGCAAAAGCATGGCCAGCAACAGGGTTTGCCGCAACGCGTGCATCCTCATCAGTTGCGTCACTCGTTTGCAACCCATATGTTGCAGGGCTCTGGCGATTTGCGCGCCGTACAGGAGATGCTGGGCCACGCCAGTATTGCTTCGACCCAGGTTTATACTCACCTCGATTTTCAGCATCTGGCTCAAGTGTATGACCAGGCGCATCCACGCGCACACCGCAGCAAAGAGGCGATGGCGCAAGCTGATGCCAGTCGCTTTAACCCCGAACAAAAAGACAACTAATAATATGACTGCCACACTGATTTTAGAGTCCGGTAAATCCGGTTCTGTTCGCCGCCGCCACCCCTGGATTTTTGCCGGGTCGGTCGCCACCCTTAAGGGGCGTGCCCGCTCCGGTGATACGGTGATTGTTGAGGATGAGCGTGGTGCAGTGATGGGGCGTGCCGCATGGAGCCCCGAATCGAAAATTCGCGCCCGTATGTGGACTTTTGATCCGGATGAAACGGTCGATCATGCGTTCTTCAAACGGCGTGTCGCGCAGGCGGTTGCGCGCCGCGCGGGATGGTCTGTGCTGCGCGGTGAACAACCCGAGCCCGCTGGCGAACGTTTGATTCATGGTGAAGCCGATAGTTTGCCGGGGGTGATTGCCGATCGCTATGGCGATACGGTGGTGCTACAGCTCACAAGTGCCGGTGCCGATGCCTGGCGTGATGCCATTGTGGCCGGCATTGTTCAGGCAACGGGCTGTAAGCAGATTTATGAGCGTTCGGATTCCGATGTGCGCAAGCTGGAGGGCTTGGAGCCGGTGACCGGTTGGATTGCCGCCAAGGGATTAAATGACGCACCAAACAATGCCTTCCCGCAGATTGATGAGCATGGTGTGCGCTTTGGTGTGGATGTGATTGGCGGTCACAAGACCGGGTTCTATCTGGATCAACGGGATAACCGCATGATGCTGCGCGCCTTGGCGCAGGGTCGTCGTGTGCTTAATTGCTTCTGCTACACAGGGGGTTTCTCTTTACAGGCGCTGGCCGGAGGTGCGGCTTCAGTGATGTCGATTGACTCGTCCGGCCCGGCATTGGCGCAGGCGCAGGCAAACCTCGCGATGAATCCGCATCTGGATGCCAGCCGCGCAGCATGGCGTGATGCGGATGTTTTTCAGGCCCTGCGGGATTACCACAAGGCCGGTGAAAAGTTTGACCTCATCGTGTTAGACCCACCAAAATTTGCACCTTCTGCCGCGCATGCCGATCAAGCCGCGCGTGCCTATAAGGACATCAATCTCTTCGGCTTCAAATTGCTCGCGCCGGGCGGTTTGATGATGACCTACTCTTGTTCCGGTGGCATCGGTGTCGAGCTCTTCCAGAAGATTGTTGCAGGTGCCGCATCTGATGCGGGACGAGATGCACGTATTTTGCGCCGTCTGATGGCTTCGAGTGATCATCCCGTTGGCTTGGCAGCGCCTGAGGGCGAGTACCTGAAAGGTTTGTTGGTCGAAGCTTCCTGATGTCAGGATCTAAAGTCCAGGCTTCGCCAGCACGTCTTTGGGCCGCGGTAGGCATTGTTGTGCTGTCGTTGCTCTGGGGCTATACCTGGGTACTGGCGAAACAGGCGTTGAGTTTTTCGCCGCCCTTTACCTTGACCTTTATTCGCGTGTTTGGCGGTGCGATTGCTCTGTTTCTTGCCCTAAAGATTCTGCGGCAGCCGCTCAAGCTACAGGCAACCCGCGCTATCGTTTTAATTAGCTTGTGTCAGGTTGCAGGTTTTATGCTTTTGCAGACCTTTAGTTTGAAATATGGTGCTGCCGGAAAAACGGCTGTCCTGGTGTACACCATGCCCATCTGGACCCTGTTGCTGGCCTGGCCGATCCTGGGGGAACGCGTGCGAGGTGCGCAATGGCTGGCTGTGATTGGCATCCTTGCCGGATTGGTTTTGATTATCGAGCCCTGGCATTTGCAGGCAGATTGGCTGAGTAACAGTTTGGGTATCGGTGCCGCGATCTGCTGGGCGATGGGTACCGTGCTGGTAAAACAACTGCGTGGCCAGTCTCGGGTAAATCTGTTGTCGCTAACTGCCTGGTCAAATCTGATTGGTAGTGTGCCGGTAGGTTTAATCGCAGCATTTGCAGACGAGCCTCCGGTACGCTGGACGTCTGATTTTATCGGGATCATGCTGGTCCTCACGTTGGTCAGCACAGCCTTCTGCTGGTGGTTATGGACATCCATTCTTGATCGTGTGCCAGCCTGGGAGGCCAGCCTACTGGTTCTGGGCACCCCGGTGATCGCGATCATTTCTTCCCGGGTGATTCTGCATGAGGGATTCAGCGAGTATGAAATTGCAGGTATCCTGCTGATCGGTGCCGGTTTGCTGTTGCTGTCTTTTGTAAGCTGGTTGCTAGAACGTCGCTTATCTGCCAGAAATTAACGTGTTATGGATCTATTTATTCGCATCCTTGAAGTGATTTTCCCGGTAATTGCCGTTGTTCTGGCGGGCTTCTGGGCGGGCCGGAAAAACAAGCCGGAAATGATGGTGGCAAATCGCCTGAATATGGATTACTTCACGCCAGCGATGGTTTTTGCCGTCATGGCGGGTGGCGATTTTCATATTCGCGAATATGCCTGGTTGGCCGGCGGTGCGGCGATCTCGATTTTTGCGTGCGGCGCTATTGGTTACCTCACGGCGCGGGGCTTGCGTGAAGCGCCCAAGACGGTGGGCATGCCCATCATGATCAATAACAGTGGCAACCTGGGTATTCCGCTAGCACTGCTCGCATTTGGCAAAGAGGGCATGTCAGCAGCCGTTGTGTTGTTTCTGGTATCTAACACCATTCATTTCATCATCGGCCCCTGGATTCTGGATCCTAAAGCGCGCATCAGTGACGTCTGGAAGATCCCGATGCTTCAGGCCGCTGCGCTAGGGCTTTTCCTTAACGTCATGCAGATTCATTTGTGGCAGCCGTTGATGTTTGCGATTCGTATGCTGGGTGATATCTCGGTGCCACTCATGTTATTCGCACTAGGTGTCAGACTTTGTGACGTCAAATTTTCCGAGAGCACCGCCAGTCTGGTGGCGGCTGTGGTGCGGCCGCTTGCAGGCATGGGAACCGCAGCACTGGTTGGCTGGTCGTTAGGTCTTTCCGAAGCTTTTATTGCCCAGCTGATTTTGTTTGGTTCGTTGCCGCCCGCTGTGCTGAACTATATGTTTGCCGAGCGTTACAACCAGGAACCACAAAAAGTGGCCTCGATCGTGATGATCGGCAACATTGCAGGTCTCATCTTTATCCCGATCGCCTTGCTGATTGTGCTACCGCGCTGAGGCGAGCGCGGTAGGGCGCGTCGGCTTTTAGAATTTGATGACTTGTTCGCCAGCGTAGAGGCTTTCGACGGTTTCGCGGGCGCGTACCAGATGGACCTGGTCACCATCTACGAGCACTTCTACGGCGCGTGGTCGGGTGTTGTAGTTGGAGCTCATCACCATGCCATAAGCGCCGGCGGATAGTACGGCCAAGAGGTCGCCTTCTTGCAGTGCCAGCGGGCGGGCCTGACCCAGAAAGTCGCCTGTTTCGCAAACGGGGCCAACAATGTCATAAGTGCGTGCTTCGCCACTGTGCGGTTTGACGGCAACGATGTCATGCCAGGCTTCGTACAGTGCAGGGCGTGCCAGATCGTTCATGGCGGCATCGACAATGGCGAAGTGTTTGTCTTCACCATGCTTCAGATATTCCACTTTAGTCAGGAGCACGCCGGCATTGCCGACCAGGCGACGACCCGGTTCCAGCAAGACGCGCAAGCCACGACCCGTCAGGCGATCCAGAAGCGGACGCAGATAGTCTGCTACAACCGGTTCGGTTTGACCTTCGTGATAGTAAATACCCAGGCCACCGCCCAGGTCGATGTGGTGCAGATGAATGCCTTCGCTCTTCAGCGTGTCGACGAGCGGTAGGATGCGCTCCAGCGCCTCGACGAACGGTGAGGGGTCAAGCAATTGCGAACCGATGTGGCAATCGATGCCGGTGACTTCAATACTGGGCAGCGAAGCAGCGTGGCGATAAAGCGCGAGCGCATCGGTGATCGGCACGCCAAATTTATTTTCTTTGAGGCCTGTAGAGATGTAAGGGTGCGTTTTGGCATCCACGTCAGGGTTCACGCGCAGGCTGATCGGTGCGCGCTTACCGATACGCGCAGCAACAGCCGACAGCCGATCTAGCTCACTGGCTGATTCGACGTTAAAACAGAGGATGCCCGCATTCAGTGCGGCAATCATTTCATCTTCGGTTTTGCCCACGCCCGAAAAGACGACTTTCTGAGGGTTGCCGCCAGCGGCGATCACACGCGCCAGTTCGCCACCGGAAACAATGTCAAAACCCGAGCCGAGCTGTGCAAATAGACTGAGTACGCCGAGGTTGCTATTTGATTTAACGGCAAAGCAGACCAGACCTTCCTGGCCAGCAGGGTGCGCAGCGAGCGTGTCGGCAAATGCCTTATACGCATCCGTGAGTGCCGCCCGCGAATAAACGTAAGCGGGCGTGCCGAAGGTCTCGGCAATGGCTGTGAGGCTGCAATGCTCGAAATGCAGCTGTTGATCACGGTCATTCAGGTGGCGGCTGTGCGGAAATTGGCGTTGCGACATAGTCAGTTGGTCTGGAGAAATCAGAAGGAATCAGACAGCATGGCGGCAGGTGATGCCGTGCTGGGGTTGTAGAGTGCTTCAGCCGGAATGGTCTGCTGCTGTGCCTCGATCTTCAGGGCATCTTCGGAGCCAGCCGGGGGTTTTGCATTGGGCAGCTGGTTGGGTGCTAGATAAAGACCGCCCTTGATACCGCAGGCAGACAGCAGCAGTGCCACGAGCAGACCGCTCGCTAGATGACGATAACGACAGTAAATAGGCTGATTACGCATGGCGTGATGGTATCACGCAGGGGCATAACAACCCGTTAGAATAACCACTCGTGTCACTAAACCTCATTGAGAAATCATGGATGAAAAAGAGTTTGCGGAACGGTCTCGTTTAACTTTGGCGCGCATTGAAAGCGCCATCGAGCAGGCAGCAGACGCGGGCGCGGATATCGATTTTGAAATGCAGAGTGGCATTCTGGAAATCGAATGTGCCGACGGCAGCAAGGTTATCGTTAGCCCACACATGATCGCTCAGGAGATCTGGGTGGCTGCGCGCTCTGGCGGCTTCCATTTCCGTGATGACGGCCAGTCCGGCTGGGTGGATACACGTACTGGCGAAGCACTCGATCAACGTTTAATCGAGATCCTCCAACAGCAAGGCCAGGTCGCTTTAGATCTCAGCTGAACCTGGCCCCTGGCTTGATAGAGAATCAAATTAATTAATCGACCGGCTTGGCACCTGAGTCGGCGGGTTCTGGCTCAATGCTGGCTGGCACATTACCCTTAAAGAAGTACTCTTTAGCGGTGCCACCCTTGCGCGCGCTGGCCACGTCAACCGATACGACATCATCCGGTGCCGGTTGCGTGCCCTGAGGCACGCCTTGCAGGGCCGTTTCCATCGTGCCAATCCAGATCGGCAGGGCGGCTTGTCCACCGGTTTCTCCGTTGCCCAGATTGCGTGGCTGGTCAAAGCCCATCCAGGCGCAACCCGCAATCGTGAGCTGATAACCACAGAACCAGGCATCGACGTGCTCGTTGGTGGTACCGGTTTTGCCTGCTAGGTCGGTACGCTTGAGTATGGCAGATGCTTTGGCAGCCGTGCCATAGATGGTCACATCACGCAGCATGCTGTCCATTACGAAGGCATTGCGCGCTTCAATCACACGTGGCGCCGTATCACCAGCGATAACGGGCTGGGCCTGTGCGAGCACCGTGCCTTTTTCATCGCGAATCTCTTGAACGACGTAAGGGTTCACCAGATAGCCGCCGTTGGCAAAGACGGCGTAGGCACGCGCCATCTGCCAAGGGGTTACCGAGCCGGCACCCAGTGCCATTGTTAGATAGGGTGGATGCTTCTCGGCATCGAACCCGAAGCGCGTGACATATTCCTGGGCGTACTTAACACCGGAGGCCTGCAGAATACGGATCGACACCATGTTCTTGGACTTGGCCAGCGCGGTACGTAAACGCATCGGGCCTTCATACTTGCCATCGTAGTTCTTGGGTGTCCAGGCGCTCGAACCGGTTTCAGCTGAACCAATCGTGATCGGGCTATCTTCGACGATGCTGGCGGGTGTAAAGCCTTTTTCCAGTGCAGCCGAATAGATAAATGGCTTGAAGGAAGAGCCTGGCTGACGCCAGGCCTGAGTAATGTGGTTGTATTTGTTCAGCGTGTAATCAAAGCCGCCGACCAGTGCCAATACCGCACCATCTTTCGGTGCCATAGCCACAAAACCCGCCTGTACTTCTGGCAACTGGCTTAATTGCCAGACACCTTTGTCATCTTTGATAACGCGGACAACGGCGCCCGGGCGCAGGCGCTTATTGGCAGGCGCTTTATCAGTCATCATCGACTGAGCGATCTTGATCTGGTCACCGGTCAGAATCATCGGGTCACCGCCACGCACCGCCAGACGAATCTTTTGCGGATCCAGCGACAGAATGACAGCCGGTTTCAGCAGGTCGGAATCGGCATAGTTCGACAGCAGATCATCAACGTCGTCATCTTCGTTCTTGAGTTTGGACAGATCAACGAAACCTTCGGCGCCACGATAGCCGTGACGTTTGTCATAGGCCAGCACAGCATTGCGCATGGATTTGTAAGCAGCTTCCTGATCGGCTTTCTTAAGCGTAGTAATGACCGTCAGGCCACGCGTGTAGATGTCCTGCGGAAACAGATCATTCGTCATCTGACGCGCCATTTCAGCCACGTAGTCTGCATGGACCGCAAACTCGTTGGCGTGACGCTTCACATTGAGCGGTTCATTCAGCGCGGCTTCGTATTGTGCATCACTCAGGTATTTAAGATCGTGCATGCGGCGCAGCACGTATTGCTGACGAATCTTGGCGCGCTTCGGGTTCACGACCGGGTTGTAAGCGGAAGGTGCCTTAGGTAGACCCGCCAGCATGGCGGCTTCACCCGGGGTGAGCTGATCGAGTGATTTACCGTAGTAGATCTGTGCGGCAGAAGCAAAGCCGTAGGAACGCTGGCCCAGATAAATCTGGTTAATGTACAACTCCAGAATCTGGTCTTTCGTCAGGTTCTTTTCAATCTTCAGCGCCAGCAGCACTTCGTAGAGTTTGCGGGTGACCGTTTTTTCAGATGACAGGAAGAAGTTACGTGCCACCTGCATGGTGATGGTGGAGGCACCTTGCTTTTTGCCACCGGATACCAGGTTGGCTGCGGCTGCACGGGCGAAGCCGAATACGTCGACGCCCGAGTGCTGGTAGAAGCGATCATCTTCAGCAGCCAGAATGGCCTGCTTCATCACTTCCGGCACCTGGTTGATCTTAACGACCTGACGGCGCTCTTCGCCAAACTCGCCAATCAGTGCGCCGTCTGAGGTGTAAACCCGCAGCGGTACTTTCGGGCGGTAGTCTGTGAGCACATCGAGCGATGGCAGCTGCGGGTAGGCGAAGGCGACCAGCACACCGCCCAGGCTGAAGCCGATGACGGTGAGGAGTGCCAGAGTAACCAGGAGTTTATTGAACCAGCGCAAGATGATGATCCGTAAAGAATTTCCGTGATTATACGGGACGGGATTAAGAGAGCCTTAGGAGATCTTCATCCCGTCCTATCGTTTTGCTTACACCTTTCGGTAAACCTCGGCGCCGGTCTTCACAAACTCGATGGCTTTGGCTTCCATGCCTTTTTCCAGCGCTTCTGCTTCTGCCAGACCCTGCTGTGCTGCGTAATCACGAACATCCTGCGTGATCTTCATCGAACAGAAGTGCGGGCCACACATCGAGCAGAAGTGGGCGACCTTGGCCGATTCCTTTGGTAGCGTTTCATCGTGAAACTCGCGCGCCTTGTCTGGATCGAGCCCGAGGTTGAACTGGTCATCCCAGCGGAACTCGTAACGCGCCTTCGACAGCGCATTGTCGCGGATCTGGGCGCCGGGGTGTCCCTTGGCCAGGTCGGCCGCGTGTGCCGCCAGCTTGTAAGTGATGATGCCTTCCTTGACGTCATCTTTGTCAGGCAGCCCCAGGTGTTCCTTAGGCGTTACGTAGCAGAGCATGGCCGTGCCGTACCAGCCGATCATGGCGGCACCGATGCCGCTGGTGATATGGTCGTAACCCGGCGCGATATCGGTAGTCAGCGGGCCAAGCGTGTAGAACGGCGCTTCGTCACACCACTCCAGTTGTAGATCCATATTCTCTTTGATCAGTTGCATCGGTACGTGACCGGGGCCTTCGATCATAACCTGCACATCGTGCTTCCACGCGATTTGCGTCAGTTCGCCCAGCGTCTTGAGCTCACCGAGTTGGGCATCATCGTTGGCATCGTAGATCGAGCCGGGGCGTAGACCATCGCCGAGCGAGAAGGCCACGTCGTAGGCCTTCATGATTTCGCAGATCTCTTCGAAGTGCGTGTAGAGGAAGCTTTCCTTGTGATGTGCCAGACACCACTTGGCCATGATCGAACCGCCGCGCGAGACGATGCCGGTCATGCGGTTGGCGGTCATCGGGATGTAGCGCAACAGGACGCCGGCGTGAATGGTGAAGTAATCGACGCCTTGCTCAGCCTGTTCGATGAGTGTGTCGCGGAACAGTTCCCAGGTCAGGTCTTCAGCTTTGCCGTCGACTTTTTCCAGCGCCTGATAGATGGGCACGGTGCCAATCGGTACGGGCGAGTTACGGATGATCCATTCGCGGGTTTCGTGAATGTTCTTGCCGGTTGATAGATCCATGACGGTATCGCCGCCCCATCGGATCGACCAGGTCATCTTGTCGACTTCTTCGCTGATCGACGAGCCCAGTGCCGAGTTACCAATGTTGGCGTTGATCTTCACGAGGAAGTTGCGGCCGATGATCATCGGTTCGCTTTCCGGGTGGTTGATGTTGTTCGGAATGATGGCGCGACCACGGGCGATTTCATCGCGTACGAATTCTGGCGTGATCACCGGGGGAATCGATGCGCCGTAATTCTGGCCAGGGTGCTGGCGACCGAGGAGTTTGGCCAGACGATCGCCTTGCGGGCCACTGTTCTTTAGATCGGCCAGATACTGTTCGCGCTGCAGGTTTTCGCGGATGGCGATGTATTCCATCTCCGGTGTGATGATGCCCCGGCGTGCATAGTGCATTTGGGTGACGTTTGCGCCGGCCTTAGCGCGGCGTGGCTTGCGATGCAGACCCGGGAAGCGCAGTTCGTCGAGCGCTTTGTCGTCGGCGCGTTGACGGCCAAAGTCGGACGTCAGGCCATCGAGCACCTCGGTGTCGCCACGTTCTTCAATCCACTTCTGACGCAGCGCTGGCAGGCCTGCACGGATATCGATCTTGGCAGCGGGGTCGGTGTAAGGGCCAGAGCAGTCGTACACATAGATCGGCGGATTCTTTTCGCCGCCCATGCCCGTTGGGGTGTCGGCTTGCGAGATCTCGCGCATCGGCACCTGGATGTCCGGGCGCGAGCCTTCGATGTAGACCTTGCGCGAGTTAGGCAGCGCCGCGATGGCGGCTTCATCGACGTGGGCCTGGTTGGCAACGAAAGGCTGTTTGGCGTTCATGAGTTTTCCTTCGGGATTCTCTGTCAGTTTGTTATTGGCGTGGTTATGAAGCGACGCACAAAGCGTGCGTATGGTGAACGGGGCCGTGGCCGGTTTGCGGCGTGCGGCTGATGTGTAATTCATCGGCGCGACGAATGGCCTGTTGTAACCAGGCATGGGCGTGCCCGACGGCAGCTGGGATGTTTCCGGTTTGAGGAATCAATGCGGTGATCGCAGCGGATAGCGCGCAACCAGTGCCGTGCGTGTGGCGCGTATCGAAACGCTCGGCGCGTAATTCAATCATGCGGTCGCCATCGTAGAGAAGATCGATGAGATCACCGCCGGGCAGATGGCCGCCTTTGAGCAAGACCCAGCGATTTTCTTCCTGACGTAGCAGGCGGTGCAAACGTTCGCAGCTACGCGTCATTTCTTTAATGGTTTCCGGGCCGCGCTCATCGAGTAGCGCACCGGCTTCAGGCAGATTGGGGGTGAGTACGCGCGCCAGAGGGATCAGCGCATCGCGCAGCAAACCGGTCGCTGCCTTATTCAGTAGCGCATCGCCGCTCTTGGCGATCATCACCGGGTCGAGCACCAGATTGTCTTGCTGGTGTTTTGCTAACTTTTCTGCAACAACTTGAACATTGGCAGCCTGGCCGAGCATGCCGGTCTTTACAGCGCTGATTTCAACATCGGCGAGCAGCGTATCAAGTTGTGCACCGATGAATTCTGCCGAAGGCAGTTGTACGGCTGTCACGCCTTGCGTGCTCTGAGCGGTGAGCCCTGCAACCACACCACACCCATAGGCACCGAGTGCGGTAAAGGTTTTGATGTCGGCCAGCAATCCGGCGCCGCCGCTGGGGTCAATGCCGGCGATCGATAGCACCTTGGGTGGGGCGCCTACAAACAGACGACGTGCCTTGCCCACACCTTCGCTATCGCGTGGGTCGGGTGTGGCAATGGCAGTCATCAGATCAAGAATCATTCGTTTCCCTACGCCGGCATTAACCGGATCAGGTGCCAAGGGTCTCTCTCAGCCCAAACTACGGGCACCCCTAACGATCAGAAAGCGACCAATATAGAGTCGGTCGCACAGAGTATTGAAATTAAAGGAAAACCCCGCGAACTGCAAGCGCGGGGGTAAAAACCGGCTTAAGCCTTCAGTTGAGCAAAAACAGCCTCAGCGGCCGAGATGGTTTTTTCGATGTCCGCCGGGGTGTGCGTGGCGCTGACAAAGCCGGCTTCAAAGGCCGAAGGGGCAAAGTAATGCCCCTCGCCAGCAACGTCCAGCATGGCGTGGAAGAAGCGGTTGAACTTTGCCGTATCGGCTTCCATGACCTCGGCATAGTTGTTCGGCACCGATTCGCGGAAATAAAGACCGAACATGCCACCGACCGAATTCGCCGAGAATGCCACGCCATGTTTACGGGCGGCGGCAGTCAGGCCATCGGTGAGCTGACGGGTGCGTTCGGCAAGGCTTTCGTAAAAACCCGGTGCGCGCAGTTTCTTCAGGGTCGTGATGCCGGCAGCAACGGCCACCGGGTTGCCCGACAGCGTACCGGCCTGATAGACCGGACCGAGCGGTGCCAGGCACGTGAGGATGTCTTTGCGGCCACCAAAGGCGGCCAGTGGCATACCGCCGCCGACGATCTTGCCCAGTGTCGACAGATCGGGTGTGATGCCGTAGTGGCCTTGTACACCCTGTAGGCCAACGCGGAAGCCCGTCATCACTTCGTCAAAGATCAGCACGGCACCGGTGCGGGTGCAGCCGTCACGCAATGCTTGCAGGAAGGCCTTGCCCGGGTCGACCAGATTCATGTTGCCGGCGATGGGCTCAACGATCACGGCGGCGAGCTTGTCGGCGTATTGATCCAGCGCCTCGTTGAAAGCCTGGATGTCGTTATAAGGCAGCACGAGCGTATGTGCGGCTACATCGGCGGGTACGCCGCCCGATGAGGGGTTGCCGAAGGTGAGCAAACCGGAGCCCGCTTTGACCAGCAGGCTATCAGCATGGCCGTGGTAACAGCCTTCAAATTTGATGATCAGATCACGGCCGGTAAAGCCCCGTGCCAGACGAATCGCGCTCATAGTGGCTTCGGTGCCTGAAGACACGAGACGTACCATTTCCAGAGAGGGCAGCAGCTCGCAGAGCAGGTCGGCAATCTCAACTTCGGCACCCGTTGGCGCGCCGAAGGTCAGGCCGCGGGCGGCCGTAGTTTGCACGGCGTCCAGTACTTCCGGGTCGGCATGGCCGAGAATCAGCGGTCCCCAGGAGCCTACGTAATCAATGTAGACCTTGCCATCGGCATCCGTAACGCGTGGGCCTTTGCCCGAAGTAAAGAAGCGGGGCGTGCCGCCGACGCCACGAAAAGCACGAACGGGTGAGTTCACCCCGCCCGGAATATGGCGTTGCGCAGCGGCGAAGAGTTGTTCATTACGGCTGGTCATGATGGCATTAGGCTCGGTTCAAAGACGTTGAAAAATCAGGCTAAGGCGTGTTCTGCCCGGAGTTGATGAAGACGCTGGTGAATCTGTTCAGGTGTAGCGGGGCGGTCAGGGCTACCGAAAATTTCCGAAATCAGGGCGACGGCATCAACCAGCCCGCTGATCTCGGCGATATTGTCGCAGGTGATGCCACCAATGCCGCAGATGGCGACGTGAGGTCCCAGAGATTCACGAAAAGCCTGGAGCTGATCCAGGCTAACGCGGCGGGCAGCCGGTTTGGTGGATGATTCGTAGCAGGCGCCAAACGCCACATAGCTGGCGCCATCTTTTACTGCGCGTTGAGCCAGTTGCAGGTCGTTATAACAGGAGGCACCGATAATGCTATGGGCAGGCATTAGCCGACGGGCATCGCGGATGCTGCCATCATCGCCCCCCAGGTGCACCCCTGCGGCACCGGTTTCCATCGCCAGAACCACATCATCATTAATGATGAGTTGGGCATCAAAATCTCGGCACATCTGGTTAAGCAATCGTCCGCGCGTCAATTTCTCCGCCATCGCACGGATCTTGTCCCGGTATTGAACAAGGCGAACGCCTGATTCAAGCGCAGCGCGTACCTGGCCCATCAGGAGCCGGGTGTCAGCTTGATCGGGCGTGATGGCGTAGAGGGCGTCGGGAAAAGCAAACACAGTGTTCAGGACAATCCATTAAATCGCGAAAGGCGTTGTCCATATTCATGACAACGTGATGACAGTAGGGTATTCGTTCGGTTACGATGGCTATATTGTATCAATCCAAACAGTTACTTCTTGCTTAAGGTTTTGCCATGAGTGGTCAGTCTTTCAAGTCCTGGATGTGTCTGGGCTGTGGGTTTATTTACGATGAAGAAGCCGGCCTGCCAGAAGATGGCATTGCACCGGGCACGCTGTGGGCCGATGTGCCCATGAATTGGGTATGTCCTGAATGCGCCCTGCGCAAAGAGGACTTCGAGATGATCGAACTCTAATTGCGGCCAGAGGGAGCCTCCAGGTGACTATACAAACGATACTGGTGGTTGAACCCTCGCCCATGGAGCGTGCGCAACTGAGCGGCATGCTCACGGCAGCCGGCTATACGGTAACGGTGGCTGGTGATGGTGAAGAAGGCGTCGATATTGCCCGCCGCGATCGCCCCGATCTGATTCTGATGGAAGTCGTGATGCCGGGCCTGAATGGTTATCAGGCAACGCGTGCTTTAACCCGTAGTGATGATGAAAGTCTGGCGCGTATTCCTGTGATATTGGTTTCAGCCAAGGGTCAGGATACCGACAAGGTTTGGGGTTTGCGCCAAGGCGCTATTGATTACCTGGTGAAACCAGTGACCGAGCACGAGTTGCTCACCCGTATTGCCGATATCTGATTAAAAGCCGAAGCCGGCGCCTGCCCCTAGCAGAGTAGCAATGCCCAGAGCGGCAAATACCGCAGCAGCGATGCTGTGAACCAAACGCATAGGAATCTTGTTGGCTAGCTTATCGCCAACAAACACGGCAGGTACGTCTGCAATCAGCATGCCGAGTGTGGTGCCAAAAACCACCAGCAGCGGGTCGGCGTAATGCGCCGCCATGGCTACCGTGGCAATCTGTGTCTTGTCGCCCATTTCAGCCAGGAAGAAGGTAATGAGCGTGGCGCCAAACACGCCGAAACGTTTTGCGATTTGTGCTTCGTCGTCCTCGATTTCGTCGGGAATGAGAGTCCATATCGCCATGGCAATAAAGGATGCGCCAAGTACCCAGCGCAGAATCTCGGGGCTCACGGCATGGGTAATCCATGCGCCGACTGCACCGGCCAGGCCGTGGTTGAAAATGGTGGCGACCAGAATGCCTAGAATAATGGGCACCGGCTTCTTGAAACGGGCGGCCAGCAGAAAAGCGAGGAGTTGCGTTTTGTCACCGATTTCAGCAAGCGCAACGACACCGGTGGATACGAGTAATGATTCCATACCCGTATTTTAACTGGTAGCGCGCTTAAACCGTTCCAGGGTGCGTTGACGTGCCTCGCTGTGATCCACAATCGGCGCCGGATAATCGCGGCCGATAACAACGCCACAGTTGGCCTGAGTGTCTGCAGGCATGGTCCAGGGTGCGTGAATGTACTTATCGGGCACGTTGGCCAACTCGGGGACATAGCGCCGGATAAATTTACCCTGTGGATCAAAGCGCTCGGATTGTGTCACCGGATTAAAAATGCGGAACCAGGGCTGGGCATCGCACCCGGTAGAGGCAGACCATTGCCAGCCACCGTTATTAGCCGAAAGATCGAAATCCAGTAGCAGTTGGGCAAACCAGGCTTCACCCTGACGCCAATCTAAGCCCAGGTCTTTGGTGTAGAACGAAGCACTCACCATGCGCAGGCGGTTGTGCATCCAGCCCGTTTGGGCCAGTTGGCGTTGCGCGGCATCCACCAGCGGGTAGCC
>CAZGHR010000011.1:0-10952 GCA_964525545.1 uncultured Dechloromonas sp. | reverse complement strand
ACGCGCTGGTGCTGTTTAAGCGCGTGATAGAAGGCGGCATGATCGTCCAGCCGTAGATCGCGTCGCAACCAGACGAGGGCAGCTTTTTCGGGGTGTTGGGTCTGCATTTGCGGTAGAATACGCGATATGACCGCTTCCCGCGTACCCTCAGACGACTCTGAAGTACCAAAAACGTCGGGGTTGGCAGAAACTGCCACCTGGCTGCGCGGACATTTTCTAGTGGCCATGCCGGGTATGTCAGATCCACGTTTCGCCCGCAGCCTGATTTATCTGTGTGAACATTCTGATCAAGGTGCCATGGGTATCGTCGTGAATAAACCGACGGACATGAGCCTCGCCTCGCTTTTCGAACGCGTGGAGCTCGCCAACCCGGATGCAGAGTTAGCTGGCCAGCCGGTGTTGTTTGGCGGACCGGTGCAACTTGATCGCGCCTTTGTATTGCATAAGCCAGCCAAGCCCTGGCAGGCCACCATGAAAATCTCGGATGAGATTGCGCTCACCAGCTCTAAAGATATCCTCGAGTCGATAGGCAGTGAGACTGCGCCAAAGTCGATGCTGGTTGCCCTGGGCTACGCCGGCTGGGTTCCCGGCCAACTTGATAGCGAGATTCTGCAGAATGCCTGGCTCAGCGTGCCTGCCGATGATGAGATTCTTTTTGATCTTCCTTACGAAGAGCGTTTGCCCGCAGCCCTTGCCAAACTAGGCATCGGCTTTGATCGTTTATCCGATGTGGCAGGCCATGCCTAAGGGCACGGTCATGGGCTTCGACTTTGGGACGGTGCGCATTGGTGTTGCCGTGGGCGAAACCATCACAGGCCTGGCACACCCGCTCACGCTAATCGCCAGTGAACCACTGGCGCAACGTTTCGAAAAGATCGGTGCCTTGCTTACCGAGTGGCAGCCAAATCAGATTGTCGTGGGCTTGCCGACACATCTGGATGGCACCGAACACGAAATGACGCAGCGCTGCCGCCGCTTTGGTAACCAGCTGCATGGGCGTTTTAATTTGCCGGTAGCCTGGGTGGATGAACGATTGAGCTCTGCCGAGGCCGAGCAGCGTCTCAAACAGGCCGGGCAATCAGCGCGCGATACTAAAGCCAACGTCGATGCGGTGGCCGCGCAGATTCTTTTACAGCAGTGGCTGGACCAGCAGGCTGCACACTCAGAACATCAAGCCGGAGGCGCGCATGCCTGACTTAAAAAACCTACCCGATGCCGAGCAACAGATTGCCGCATTGGCCGAGCAATTAAAACCCGTTTTTGATAAAGCGCCGGACACCGTATTAATCGGTGTCTTTACAGGCGGTGTCTGGATTGCCGAACGACTGTCGCAATTATTGCCAACGCATCCACCTGTAGGCAGCGTTGATATCTCGTTTTACCGGGATGACTTCAACGAGCGGGGCTTAAGCCCTAACGTGCAGCCGACGACCGTGCCGGTGGATATCGTGGGCAAGCCCGTCATTCTGGTCGACGATGTGCTTTACACCGGCCGCACCACGCGTGCCGCGCTTAATGAACTGTTTGATTACGGTCGTCCGGGCAGCGTGCAGCTTGCTGTGCTCGCTGATCGTGGCGGGCGACAGTTACCCATCGCTGCCGATTTCTGTGCCTGGCCGGTTCAATTGCCAGCCGATGCCAATCTGGTCCTGGTGCGCACACCCGTGGATGATCCCGAAGGAAAACTGAGCTGGAGTCTTGATAATGCTTGATCCGCAACTCGATGCCGATGGCAACCTGGTTCACCTGCTTTCTACCGAAGGGCTCTCGCGTGAGCAACTGACGCGGTTACTCGATACCGGTGCGAGTTTTCTGGGCGTATCAGATCGCGAGGTAAAGAAAGTACCGCTACTGCGTGGCAAGAGTGTGTTCAACCTCTTCTTCGAAAACTCGACGCGTACCCGAACCACCTTCGAAATTGCCGCCAAGCGACTCTCCGCCGATGTGATCAATCTGAACATGTCGACATCGTCCACAGCCAAGGGTGAAACGCTGCTCGACACGGTTGATAATCTCTGCGCGATGCACGCGGACATGTTCGTTGTGCGCCATGAATCAAGCGGTGCGCCACATCTGATTGTCGATCACTTACGCCGCACCGGGCGCAGTGACATCCATGTCATCAATGCCGGTGATGGCCGTCATGGTCACCCGACACAGGGTCTACTCGACATGTACACCATCCGCCACTACAAGGGCGGTTTTGAAGGTCTGAAGGTCGCGCTAATCGGCGACATTCTGCACTCGCGCGTGGCGCGTTCGGATATTCATGCACTCAAAACCCTAGGGGCAGAATCGATTCGCGTGGTGGGTCCGCAAACCCTGATTCCGACCGATATCGAATCGCTGGGTGTTGAAGTGCATCGCGATCTGGATAGCGGATTGAAAGATTGTGATGTGGTGATTGCCCTGCGCCTGCAACGCGAACGTATGAGTGGCGCACTGCTCCCTTCGGCCACCGAGTTCCATGATCGATATGGGTTAACACACGAACGGTTGAAAGCGGCAAAGCCGGATGCGATTGTGATGCACCCGGGACCAATGAACCGCGGTGTGGAAATTGATTCAGCGGTGGCAGACAGTCCGCGCGCAGTGATCCTGCCGCAGGTGACCTTTGGCATCGCCATGCGTATGGCGGTGATGAGCGTGCTGGCAGGAGGGGGCGCATGATGGCAAATAACAACGCACAACATATCGAAATCCGTGGTGGCCGCGTCATTGACCCCGCCTCACAGTTTGATGAAGCCGTGTCCGTGTTTGTTGCAGATGGCAAAATTGCCGGCATCGGGCAAACGCCTGCTGGTTTTAAAGCGGATCAGGTTATTGATGCAACAGGCTTAGTGGTTGCACCCGGTCTCGTTGATTTGTCGGCACGCATCGCCAGCAACATTGATGCTGAGCTTGAGGCCGCTGTAGCCGGTGGTGTAACAACGCTCGCTTGTCCACCGGATGTGGACCCGATTCTTGATGAGCCAGAACTCGCCGAGCGCCTGGTGCGTCACGCTGAAGATGTGTCGCAAGTGCGTGTGCTGCCGGTGGGGGCGATGACGCAAGGCCTATCGGGCACCATGCTGGCAGAAATGAGTTTGCTCCGCGATGCGGGTTGCATTGCCGTATCTCAAGGCCGAGGTTTGCCCGCCGATACACGGGTGCTCTGGCGTGCGTTGCAGTACGCGGCATCGTGCGATGTGCCCGTCTGGATTCAACCTGCCGAATATCATCTGAGCAAAGACGGCATCGCACACGATAGCGCACTGGCTTCTCGCCTGGGGCTGGCCGCTATTCCGGTGGCGGCTGAAACGCTGGCTATGCAAACGGTGCTCGCCCTGGCTAAAGCCACGGGCGCACGGGTGCACTTTACCCAGATCAGTTCTGCCGAAGGGGTAGCCTTGCTGCGCGAAGCGCGTGATGCTGGCCTGCCGATCACGGGTGATGTGGCGGTGCATGCGCTGCATCTCTACGAACAGGATATCGGTTACTTTGATCCGCTCACACGATTTGATCCGCCGCTGCGTGGCTATGGTGATCGTGAAGCGTTACGACTGGGCTTGGCCGAAGGCACCTTAGGCGCTGCCGTCTCTGCGCATACGCCGCTGGGTGTGGATGTGAAGCGCGTACCGTTTGCCGAAGCGGCGCCGGGCGCAACGGGCATCGAGCTGCTGCTTCCGTTAACGTTGGCCTGGGGTGAAGCGTTGAGCTTGCCGCTGCGCCGCTCTTTGCTCCCAGTCACTTCGCAGGCGGCGGCCATTCTGGGCATCGAAGCCGGTGAGATTGCAGTGGGTCAGCGTGCCGATCTGTGTCTGTTTGATCCGCAAGCAAGCTGGACGGTGCAAGAGAGCGATCTACGCAGTGCCGGAAAACTTACGCCGTTCCTGGGTAGAACCTTGCAGGGCCGTGTTGTGGCAACACTGGCCGGTGGCCAAACGGTCTATCAGCGGCCTTGATTATGACGTCGCCAGCTCGAGTAGCTGGCGATGCACCGCCGCTGCCTGATCGGTGGAGATGCTCAGGGTTTTGCGGCGACTGGTTTGTCCACGAATTAGTTCAATGGCACTTTGTGGGCAATCCAGGGTTTTAGCCAACCAGGCAATCAGGGCTTGATTCGCTTTGCCATCCACGGGTGGCGCATGAAGACGAATCTTTAATGCATCACCATGAACGCCGGCGCAGGCAGTTGTTTTGGCGCCGGGTTGCACATGCACGGTCACTTGCAGATCACCTTTGCCGGTTATCTGCAGCCATGGCGTTACCGATAGATCAGTCACGCCCCAACTCGATACCCAGTTCACGGCTACGTTCGGCAGCGGCATGCATGCCGGCGATCAGGCCTTCCTTCACGCCCATTTCGGCCTTCTTCTTGAGGGCGGCTTCGGTGGTGCCACCCTTCGATGTCACGCGTTCACGCAATACGCTTACCGGGTCGGTTGACTGTTCGGCAAGTTGTGCCGAACCCAGTACGGTTTGAATGGCCAGGGTGCGAGCGGTTTCAGCGGAGAGACCGAGCTCGCGGGCGGCTTCCTGCATGGCTTCGAGAAATAGGAACACATACGCCGGGCCGCTACCGGAAATCGCAGTCACCGAGTCAATGAGTTGCTCAGTGCCAACCCAGGCAGTTTCGCCCACGGCACCGAGAATCGCTTCAGCGCGATCTTTATCAGCGGCATCGACAGAGGGGTCCGCATAAAGCCCCGTCATACCAGCGCCAATCAGCGCCGGGGTGTTGGGCATGGCGCGTACAATCCGGCGGTAGCCACCCATCCAGCGGGCCAGATCATCCACCAGCAGGCCGGCCGCAATGCTCACGATCAGCGGCTTGTTGTCGCCGGCGGGCAGGCTGCTGAGTGCTGAGCGCATTTGCTGTGGCTTAACTGCCAGTACCAGCACATCGCATTGCAGGGCTTCGGCGCTGGCCGATTCGTAAACGTTAATCGCAAATTGTGCGTTCAGTCGGGCACGGGCTTCAGGCAGGATTTCGATGACGCCCAGGTTGTGCGGCTCGAAGCCGCGTTGAATGAGGCCGCCAACGAGTGCGATGGCCATATTGCCGCCGCCAAGGAATGTAATTTTCATAGGGTTACTCCGTGAGATTCGGGATAAGTGCGGTTGCCAAAGATCGCAGAACCAACGCGTACAAGCGTCGCGCCCTCGCCAATGGCCGCTTCAAGATCGTCGCTCATGCCCATCGATAAGGTGTCGAGGGAAAAGCCGTGTTGATTTAACTGTGTTTGCAATTCGCGCAGCATGGCGAATTGCTGGTGTTGTTTGCTAACGTCCGTCGTGGGCTCGGGGATAGCCATCAAGCCACGCAGTTGCAAGTGGGGCAGTTGCTCAATGGCCTTGCACAGTTCCAGGGCCTGTTCAGGCGCACAGCCGCTCTTACTGGCCTCGCCTGAAACATTCACCTGAACGCAAACTTGTAGTGGGGGTAAGTGGGTAGGGCGCTGGGCCGATAGCCGTTCGGCAATCTTCAGCCGATCGATGGTGTGCACCCAGTTGAAATGTTCGGCAATGCCGCGTGTTTTATTGCTCTGGATCGGGCCAATAAAGTGCCATTCCAGTGTGGGTCGTGCGCTGGCCTTATCAACCCCTTCTTGTGCGTAGTTCTCTCCAAAAGCGCGTTGGCCGCAGGCGGCAACGGCATCTACCGCTTCAACAGGGAATGTTTTAGAAACTGCCAGCAGGTTCACGCAGCCCGTTGCTCTACCCGCAGCGGTTTCTGCTGCACGTATCCGTTGCCATAGCTTATCCAGACGCTGAGCAGCGTCTTCATGGGTGAGCGTGGCATTTTCGGTAGCAGACATGGGCAAGTCGTGTTGATAAGCGGTCACAAACTGTTAGGCTAGCGAAGTATATCAATGCGCGCAGTACCGATTTGAACCGGAGAAGAAACAGCATGCTCGAACCATTACTTTTGCTGGCCAGCGAACTGAATGCCTCGGATATCCATTTGTCGGCCGGTATGCCGCCCATGCTGCGCATTAATGGCGCCATGCAGGCGCTCGATCAACCGGTTCTTGGCAATGCGCAGGTGCGGGGCATGATCGATAGCGTGTTGCCCGAAACGCAGCGTCGCTTATTTGGTGAGGGCGCTGCGTGTGACTTTGCGTTTGCCTCTACGGCGGCAGGCTTAGGCCGTTATCGTGCCAACGCCTATCGGCAACAGCGCGGTGTTGCTTTGGCTTTGCGCCCCATCCCTGAAAAGGTGCCTAGCCTCGATTCGATTTCAGCTCCGGCGATTCTGAAACAGCTCGCAGACACAGACCATGGCTTGGTGCTGGTCGTCGGGCCAACCGGTTCCGGTAAAAGCACCACACTGGCTGCCATGACGGATCATATTAATCAGACGGCGCCTAAACATATCCTGACAATTGAAGACCCGGTGGAGTTTGTGTACGAGCCCAAACAGTGCCTGGTGACCCAGCGCGAAGTCGGTCGTGACACGCCCAGTTTTGCGGATGCTTTAAAAGGGGCGTTGCGTGAAGACCCGGATGTCATCCTGTTGGGTGAAATGCGGGATCTCGAAACCATCCGCTTGGCACTCACGGCGGCAGAAACGGGTCACTTGGTGTTGGCAACCCTGCATACGGCCACCGCACCGCAAGCCATAGAGCGGATCGTTGACGTATTCCCCGGTGAAGAAAGAGACCTGGCACGTACTTTGTTAGCCGATGTGCTTCGTGCCGTTGTGGCCCAGCAGTTGTTGCCGCGTAGCGATGGCAAAGGCCGCGTTGCCGCCCACGAAATTCTGGTTGGCACACCCGCTGTGCGTAATCTGATTCGGGAAAGCAAAACCGCTCAACTGGTCTCGGTGATGCAGACCGGGCAACAGCAGGGCATGCAGACGATGGCGCAGAGTCTGGAGCGGCTTTCTCAGGTGGGCGTATTAGGCCGAGTGTGAGGCAATCTGAATCTACGGATTAAGCGTCCGTAGGTTTCTGCCGCCGATGAAAGCCCGTCACGAGATCAATCACGAACAGTCGGCATTCCAGTGCGCCGTTTTTGAGCGGGAAGCGGCGACGTGGTTTGAGCCCCAGGCCTTTGGTCAGTTCGAGGTCAGCCGTGAATAGTGCGGCTGTCCAACCGCTGAATTGTTGCTTCAGCGTGCGGCCCCATTCCGGGTATTCGGCTTGGAGTTCTTCTTGTTCCGAAAGGCGCACACCATAGGGCGGGTTGCTGACCAATAGGCCCGTGGTGGCGGGCGCACCGCGACCTATAAAGTCTGCCTGATCGAGGGTGACGCTATTGGATAAACCTACTTGCTCCAGGTGACGGCGCGTGGCGGCAATGGCCCCCGGGTGCATGTCACTGGCAAAGATAGTTTGTGGTTGCAGCGGGCGGATTTGCGCACGCGCTTCGGCACGCAGTTTGGTCCAGAGCGAACGGTCAGCATCCGGCCAGCGCTCACATGCAAAGCGGCGGTTCAAGCCCGGCGCCATATTGGCGCGCATCCAGGCGGCTTCAATCACAATCGTGCCGCTGCCACACATGGGGTCGAGGAAGTTCTCGTAAACCGGGTTGCCGGCTTCATCCGTATTGTTCCAGCCGGCGAGTGCCAGTAGGCCGGCAGCAAGATTCTCTTTGAGGGGTGCAGCACCGGCGGCACCACGGTAGCCTCGCTGCCAGAGCGGGCTGCCTGAGCTATCGATGTAGAGCGTGGCCGAGGTTTCGGTGAGAAACAACTGGACACGTTGATCAGGTTGATCGGTATTCACGTTCGGGCGGCCGCCACGATCGGCACGGAATCGATCGCATACCGCATCTTTAATACGCAGGGTCGCAAAGTCCAGACTGCGCAGTGGTGATTTCACAGCGGTGGTGCTGACCTTGAAGCTCTGGCTTACATCAAACCATTGATGCCAGGCGATCTTGCGCGCCATTTGATAGAGATCTTCTTCTTTCTGATAAGCGCCGACGGCCAGGCGCACCAGAATGCGAGAGGCGTAACGCGAGTGCAGGTTGGCACGATAGAGACTTTCTTGCGTTGCGCGTGCACGTACGCCGCCACCCGTTTGCTCCACCTGAGTTAGGCCGCATTGATTGAACTCGGCAACCAGGAGTTCTTCTAGGCCGCGTGGGCAGGGGGCAAAAATATGCATGAAGTACTTTCGTTAAAACGGCTTGAGAACGACAAGAAGCGTGATGATGGTAAGGATTAGTACCGGAATTTCATTAAACCAGCGATACCAGACGTGGCTGTGTGAGTTTTTGCCAGCAACAAACTGACGGTAGAGGTGGCCACAGTAAAAGTGATAGCCAAGCAGAAAGACCACGAGCAGGGTCTTCGCGTGCAGCCAGCCGCCGGTGAAGCCATAGCCAAACCAGAGCCATAGGCCGAGCACGACGGCACCGATGCCGATGGGGGTGACAAATTTATAGAGTCGGCGCGACATGCCGAGCAGGCGTTGGTATTCAGCGGATTGGGTGTCGGGCACTGCTGCCAGGTTGACGAAGATTCGCGGTAGGTAAAAAAGTCCGGCGAACCAGCTGACGACCAGAATGATGTGAAACGCTTTAATTGTTAGCATGCGGAAGCCTTCAGCGTGGCAAGAAAATCGTGAACTGTGGGATAACGAAGTTGAATGCGCAGCTCTTTGCGCAGTCGTTCGTTGTCGAGTCGGCGCGATTCTGACATGAATGAGTAGAGCATGGGGGAAACCAGCGATTTCAATTGCTCGCGGGGTAAGCGTTGCGGACGCGGTAAATGGCAGGCATCCGCCACAGCATCAAACCAGTCGCCCATTTTAAGGGCGCTGTTGTCACTGGTGTTGTAGGCACGGAGTGAGCGGCCGCGGGTTAGGCTGAGCCAGCAAATCCGGGCGAGATCATCGGCGTGTATATGGTTGGTCCAGGTGTCGTCTTCTGGACGCAAGGCTGGCGTGCCTGCGCGTAGGCGATCAGCGGGAAGCCGGTTGCCGGCGTAGATACCGGGAACGCGCAGGATGCTGCCGGCGTTAGTGGCGATTCTTGCGGGATCCGGACGCAAATGAGGTGCGGCTGAAGCACGGATGCGGGTACGCGCCCAGCGTCGTAGCGTGGCTTCAGCAGCAGCGCGCCGTTGGCCTCGAGCAGTTTGCGGTTGCACGGGTTGAGACTCATGAACGCGGGCGCCCTGGCAGTCGCCGTAGACGCCGCTGGTGCCAATGTAGACAAGGCGGCGTGGTAGACTTGCGCCACCATTGAGGGCAGCCAGAAAGTGGTTCAGGCGTGCATCGGCGGGCGTTTTTGCCGGGTTACTGTCGGCTGGTGGGGCAAGGTAAATAATATGCGTTGCCACCCCGCGTATGCGCTGCAAAGTGGCAGGCTGATCCAGATCGGCCGCAACAGGCGTTGCCCCGAGGGTGCGCCAGTCTTGCCAGGCGCTGCTGTCGGGCTCGTGCCGTAGCAAGGCGCGTAGTCGATAGCGAGACCCAATCTGCCCGGCAAGCCGTGCTGCGACGTCACCGCAACCGACCAGCAAGAGCCGGGGTTGCCGGAAGCGGCGTGGCAGAGCGCGCGGTGGGTGCGGCATGGGTTTCAACATGCTGACATTGTACGGTTTTACAGGTTTTGGTTCTTACAGGATTCAACATGACGCATCAGGTAACGCTTAATCCGATTAATGCCACGTTCCGGGCCGATGGCCATGAGACTGTGCTGGAGGCTTCTTTGCGCCACGATCTGCTGGTGCCTTATGGTTGTCGTACTGGCGGCTGCGGTGCGTGCCGCGCGAAGATTACGTCGGGGTCGGTAGACCATGGCAAGGCCAGTGAAACCACGCTGACACCTGCTGATCGCGAGGCCGGTTTTGCCTTGTTGTGCTGCGCCGTGCCACAGACCGATGTCACAGTGGAAGTGAAAGACGTGCGTCGCGCAACAGATATTCCGGTGAAGACTTTACCAAGCCGTATCGAGGATCTGGAAAAGCCGGCCAACGATGTGGCGGTTTTGACTTTGCGTCTGCCAGCCACCGAGATGTTCCAGTTTCATGCCGGGCAGTACATCGATATTCTGCTTAAAGACGGCAAGCGTCGTAGCTTCTCGATTGCTAATCCGCCGCACGATGCCGCGACGATTGAATTGCACGTGCGTCATGTGCCGGGTGGCTTATTTACCGACCAGGTATTCAGCACGATGAAGGTGCGCGATATCCTGCGCTTCAATGGCCCGCATGGCAGCTTCTATTTGCGCGAGTCAGACAAGCCGATGATCCTGCTGGCCGGTGGTACGGGTTTTGCGCCGATCAAGTCGATCGTGCTGGAGACGCTACATCTGGAATTGCAGCGCCCGATCCGCATTTACTGGGGCGCTCGTGATCGCGCGGGTCTCTATCAGTATGAAGTAGCAGAAGCCTGGGCGGCGCAGTACCCGCATATTGAATTTATTCCCGTGCTGTCCGAGCCTGAACTAACGCCGGGTTGGTCGGGTCGTACCGGCCTCGTACATGAAGCCGTGCTGGCAGACTTCCCGGATTTGTCGGGTCATGAAGTGTATGCCTGTGGTGCACCGGGCATGATTGCGGCAGCGCGTTCGGAGTATCTGGGCAAGGGTAATTTGCCCGACGATGCGTTCTTTGCCGACTCTTTCGAGTTCGCTGCCAGCTAAGCGGTGCGTGAAGCGCCAAGGCCTGCTGGTTAAATCCGCAGGCCTTTTTTATTGCTGCTGTTGTTGGGCCTGGTTGTAGCGATCAACACAGCTTTTGCAAATGCAGGCCTTCATTTGTTTCTCGGCAGGCACCAGATCAATCAGTGCTTGTGGAATGCCTGTGCTGCAGCACCAGCAGGGGGTGTCGGTATGCGCGCCGCAGGCGTTGTTCTGGCCGCAGAGCGGGCATTCGTATTCGTTGACTGTGTTCATGGTGAGTTCGCTCATTAGTGTGCGTCATCCCAGTTGGGGCCGATACCGACATCAACCACCAGCGGCACTTTCAATTTAGCCACGTTCGTCATGAGCGGACCCAGTGCTTCGCTAACGCG
>CAZGHR010000010.1:4644-29456 GCA_964525545.1 uncultured Dechloromonas sp. | reverse complement strand
CATCGCATTCTTCATATTCAGCATCAGGCGCTCTACCCGCGTCGCCTGATCTTCTTTAGGTGCAGTATAGAAAGCGGGTGCATCCGGACAAGGTAAAGCGTCTACCCGAGCCGCACGCAATTTGTTGAGAATACGCTCCCGTGGGTTGAGTTGGCTCATGATGCCTCCCCTTCGGTTGCAGCCTTGCCAGCCGTTCGTTCAAGCAAGAAGGTAGCCAGGTGTTTGCCATTAAGCGGTTTACCGATTTTTGCGGCATGGCCAGTAATGTTCAGCATGCAGCCACAATCACCGGTAATGAGCGCATCGGCTTCCAGCGCTTCGATCGAAGCCACCTTATCGCGCACGATGCCACCTGAGATTTCGGGATGGCGCACGCTGAACATACCGCCGAAACCACAACACTCGGACTCGTGTTCCTGAATCTTCAGCGTTACGCCTTCAAGCCCTTGCAACAATGATCGCGTTGCCGCCAGCGCACCTGTCTCCCGGCGCGCCGAACACGAGGTGTGTAAGGCCACACTGCAGGCCTTGCCGCAATCGGGGCGATTGAAATTCAATGACCGCACCAGAAACTCACTGAGCTCCCATACACGATTAGCGACGGCATCAGCCTTTGCTGCATCGGGGGTGCCAGCAAACATCGTGGGGTAATGGTGACGCATCATGCCGGCACAGGAGCCAGACGGCAGAATGATTGGCCAAGGTTCGGGGAAGAGATCCAGCTGCTGCCGTGCGACGGCCCGTGCTTCCTCCGGCTGGCCACTGGTATAGGCTGGTTGCCCGCAACAGGTTTGGTCTTCAGGAAAGTGAACACGAACCCCCTCGCGTTCAAGCAAAGCCACCGCATCAAGACCAGCTTCCGGCACAAAGAGATCTACCAGACAGGTACAGAAGAAATATACGTCCTGTGGTTTTCTGTTCAGGGTATCAGTCATACCAATCCGTGCGCCCCCGTTATAGTCGCAATGTATTGATTAGAAAAATACACCAAAACCTCTGCCACTGGCGGCGCGACAACACTGAAATCATTTCAACCCTGGGTTAAAATCCCTCAATCAAACTACCGGCAAGACAATGAAGGGCATAACGGCATGAGTTTCATCGAGAAAGCAGCAAGCAAAGCCATTGCCAATGGCCTGACGCAGCAAGATGTGCAAAAGGTCGCAGACCAGAAAGCCAAAGCGGCTTTCGTTCTCCTCATCATTGCAATTGGCATGTGGTACTTTGCGCAAACCCCATTTGCCGTACTACCCGTCATTGCCGCTGCCATTGTTGGGGTGCATGCTTATTTCAAATCTGAGGTCTCTTCCAAAATGATCGACCTCTCCATGAAATCTCGCCCCTAGACTCAAAGCGTTATTTAGGAAACGGGTCGAGTGGTCGGCCACAACCTACACCGACACAATCATTCTTGATCCGTTTACGCACTGGCTTTACTGGCTCCTGAGGCACACCCAACTCAGCTAGAAAGCTCTTTGCTTCAGGGTCACCGGCGGCAGCCGCTTTCTTAACAAGCGCCATACCCCCGTCTTCATCCTGTGTTGTGCCCATACCGGCTATCTTTGCCAATCCCAGCTGATATATGCCCGCTGGGTAGTTCTGGTCAGCTGCACGCCTGAACCAGCTGACCGCCAGATCGGGGTTCTTCAAAACGCCAACGCCGGTCATCAAAGCCATACCTACAACAACCTGGGCTTTAGGTTTGCCATCTTCCGCGGCTGATAAACAGTTCTTGTAGGCCCAGGTCTCGCTACCGGAACGAATCACGTTATCGCAGGCCGCCATGGAATCTGCCTGAGCAGGCAATACGCTCAAGCTCAGCACGCTAAGAAGCACGGTTAGATATCGAATCATTTCGTATGACTATTGCATCGAGTGGCGGTTAAGCCGGCGATAAAACAGACCCCCTAACAGCCCCACGATCAGCACACCAATAATCCAGAATCGGTACCGCGCCAGAAAATAATCCATCCGGTTGAATTCCATCCGCTTCTTGATCGACATCAGAAAAGTCGAAACGGTATCGCCACACGGTAGTTGAGCCATACGGGGTGTTTCCATACCCGCACTGGCACCACCAACCGCCTCAACGGATTTGGCGACGACCTGCTCGTAGAGCTCTGCGGCTATGTAGGGAGACAGATATTTTGTCGTGTCACTGGTGTCTTCCAGTACCTGCCCAGACGCAGCCTTCAGGTTCTCACAAATTCGTTGTTCCAGCACAGACTGGTTATCTACGGTCAGTGCGGGTGCACTGAACAGACAACCTATAGCAAGCACCACCAACGCAAAATAAGACTTAATGCCCATTATTTAAACGCTTAACTGCCACAAGCGTTACCAGGAACACGAGGTGAATGGCCGCCGCGCCCACTACGACATGAATCTCTGTGCTGGCGATATCCGTCAGCACCTTCAGCAGATTCACACCAGAAATCGTCACCAGTGAAAAGCTGAGTTTCTCTTTAATGTAGGCACTGTCCTTAACGGCATCGCCGTTAATCTCGGCGGCTGCATTACCAATTACCAGAGAAGCCAGATCAATCACCAGCGCTGCATCAATGATGGTTAGCAGTAAAACGAGTGCTTCGGATTCAGTAAGCCCCTTGTGGAGCGCTTCGAGGGTGGCATGCACCAGCTCGACGGCAATGGCATAGCCAAAGAGTACTGTGGCGAGTGACAGGCCCAGCAAGACGAAAAGGTTGGTTAGTTTTTTCATGCTCAATAATTACTAATACGTGTGGCATCAGTTGTAAACGATAGGTTTTTTTAAAGCCCAGCTTCATTTTTTTGTAGCAACCAGTGCACGATATGCATGCCAGGTTGCATGACCTGCAATGGGTGCCGTATAAATCAGACCCAGAAATCCAGCCAGAAAGCCCACCGAAATGAGCGCAACCAGAATGCCTGCCCATACAATCATGGCACCCGGATTTTTTGAAACAACTGACAGGCTCGTTAGTACAGCGGTAATTGCATCACTTTTCTTGTCATACATCAGCGGTACAGCAACCACGCTAATTGAGAAGATAAATGCTGCAAAAACAAACCCGATCCCAAAGTAAACAAACAGAAATTCGATATTTTCGAGGGTTAGTATCGCACTGGCAAAATCACCCATACTTGGCAAGCCAGCGTTATAAAAAACGGCAAATATCACGGCTGAAGCACGAGCCCAAATTAGTGCAACGACCCCGCTCACTAGCGCAAAGAGTGCCAGATTGTTCATATTGCCTCGCCATACTGTTAACGAAGCACGAAGACTTGGTGTCTCTCGGTATTCAAGCTGATCAGATAAATTATAAAGACCGATCGCAAGCAATGGTCCTAGCAACATAAAAGCACTCGTAGCTGCTAGCGTCATCACGTAAGATGCACCATTAAAAAATGCAATAGTCCAACCCATGAGGGCAAAACAAACACCATAAAACAAACTGGCAAATTGAGATTTCAATAGATCACGAAATCCCGCCTTTAGCCAGCCAAAGGGGGCAAGCATTGAAACATGGTTAATTTGAGGCAAGCGTGTTGACTCATCAGCTGCACCAAGAGTCTCTTTGTCGTGTTCAGGTTTACTCATGATTTGGCTCTAATTTTATAAATTCAGGCTAGTACATTAGGTGAAATCAACACGGATGTCTAGGACAAATCTATAGACTAGACAGACATGAAGGCCTAAGCTGTTAACGTCTAAAGAACCAGCGGAAAACTTCAGGAAGCTTGCATGAATCTGAACACATTATCTTTAGCACTTGCGGTTGCGCTAAGCCTCACGGCCTGCGCCAGCCTGAATAGCCGGATCAGCGATGGCCAATACACTTACCAGGCCAAAGACGTCGACATTAAACACTTTGGTATCAACTACAGCATTAGCCTGCCCATCCGAGTCGATGACCAGGATGTAATTGCCCTCACCCACGCTACGGATTGCGAGGCCAGCAAGGGCACACTGCAGATCCGCACCAAAGACGGCAATGAGCTTGCGAGTTATCCGGCAAGCACCCAGGGATCAAAGGGATCTGACAAGATTTTCAAGCACTTGTGTGAGCTGAACCCGAAACTCGTACGTATTGTGCGCGGCTGCAGCTAACGCAGCACACTGCCATAATGAAAAAAGCCCCTGAATCTCAGGGGCTTTTTAAACATCTGGCGGAGACGAGAAGATTCGAACTTCCGATACCCTTTTGGGGTATGCTCCCTTAGCAGGGGAGTGCCTTCGACCACTCGGCCACGTCTCCTTTCCGGCAAAACCGGAGGCTGAATTCTAACGGCTCAGCCCCGCCGGGTCAAACTTACTTGGCGCTTATTTAGCCTGATCGAGGCCAAACACGCGGTGCAGAACGCGCACGGCCAGTTCCAGATACTTCTCATCCAGAATGACCGAGATCTTGATCTCGGAAGTCGAGATCATCTGCAGGTTGATACCCTCTTCTGCCAGGGCACGGAACATCTGACTGGCAACACCCGGGTGCGAGCGCATGCCTACGCCAACGGCCGAGACCTTACAGATTTTGCTGTCGCCAACGACTTCGCGGGCGCCGATGTGCTTGCGCACGTCTTCCAGAATGCCCTTGGCCTTTTCAAAGTCACCACGACCAACGGTAAACGAAAAGTCGGTAGTGCCGTCATGGCTGGTGTTCTGGATGATGATATCGACGTCGATATTGGCATCGGCGATTGGGCCCAGCACCTGATAAGCGATACCCGGTTTGTCTGGCACGCCCAGAACGGTGAGTTTGGCTTCATCGCGGTTAAAGGCGATGCCGGAGATGATGGCTTGTTCCATATTGCTATTGTCCTCAACTGTGATGAGGGTGCCTTCGCCACCCTGACCGTATTCTTCAAAGCTCGACAGTACGCGTAGCTTGACCTTGTATTTACCGGCAAATTCAACCGAGCGGATCTGCAGTACCTTCGAACCCAGGCTGGCCATTTCCAGCATTTCTTCAAAGGTAATGGTGTCCAGCTTGCGGGCTTCTGGCACAACGCGCGGGTCGGTGGTGTACACACCATCCACGTCGGTGTAGATCTGGCATTCATCTGCCTTGAGGGCAGCGGCCAGCGCAACGCCGGTGGTATCAGAACCGCCACGACCCAGCGTGGTGATGTTGCCCTTTTCATCAACACCCTGAAAGCCGGCAACCACGACGACACGGCCAGCCTTGAGATCGGCACGCATCGGCGCATCGTCGATCGAGAGGATGCGCGCCTTCATGTGGCTGTCATCCGTCAGGATCTTGACCTGACCACCGGTATAGCTAACTGCATCGACGCCGATTTCTTTCAACGCCATACACAGCAGACCAATAGTGACCTGCTCGCCGGTGGACAGAATAACGTCCATTTCGCGTGGATCCGGGTTGTCTTGTAGCGCTTTAGCCAGAGCAATGAGGCGGTTGGTTTCGCCACTCATGGCGGAAACCACGACCACGACATCGTGACCGTCTTTGCGGAAGGCCGCAATGCGACGGGCAACGTTCTGGATGCGCTCGGGGTTGGCGACCGAGGTGCCGCCGTATTTCTGAACGATGAGAGCCATCAGTAGGTCTTATATATGTGATTGAACAAAGCACTGAAATTATAGCCCATTTTAGCGGCAAGCCGCATGGCTTAAGGCGATCCGCCCAGACAGGCCTCTCATCGCCATGCGGCAGCGCACCATATCTGTGCACAAAAGTTTGACATTGAACAAAGTCTGCCTAAATTAATAAATAAGGTGGGAGTAAAAATGACAACATCAAATCAAAAGCGGTTGAAAGGTATGGTAGCGCCCAAGCTCGCAACCACACCTTTAAAAGGTGCCTTGTCACAACCTCCTAAGGAATTACGTAATAAGCTGGGATTAACCCAGGGTGAATTTTGGGCACCGGTTGGTGTTTCGCAAAGCGGTGGCTCGCGTTACGAGACCGGCAGAAAACTGCCCACATCGATTAGCACACTACTTCACCTAGTTCACATCGAAGGCATTGACCTAAGCAAGCTTAAAGGCGCTCATGCACTCGTTGGCCGTTATTTAAGCGAAACCGATACAAAAGCCTTTGAGCAATTACTGAAGGCTGCTCAGGCAAGAGATCGTTGATCAGATACTGATCTGAACCTTAACGCCTATTGCACGGATACGTTCCGCCCACGCGTTCATAGCATCCGCGGCCAGGGCTTTAAGATGTGGCGCCTCTGGCTGCAGAGAAGGTCGGGCAAGACCATAAAGATGGACGCCCTGAATCTGGTGCGCATTACGTGCCACAAAATCCAGATAGACAGTTTCATCTTCAATACCCGGTGCCTGCCCATCCCAGGCGACCCAGCAAGTTTGGAGCCATACCGGCGCCAGTGAGCAGGCGACATCCAACCGGTGCTGGATCTGTTCAGGCTTATAACTGATGCCGTTGATCTGCTTCATGGATTCGGGCAATAGCCGATCGACCTTGAACCAGACAACACCGCCCGCCGCATTAAGGGCACGTATACCTTCCTGAACTTCAGGTCGTAACATCAGGCTGCCATTGGTAATGAGCACCAGCGGAATCTTGAGGCCATGGGCATCGCGCTGGCGTTTGGCGATTTCAACAGCCTGCAAAAACTGAGGGGAACTCGTGGGCTCACCATTACCAGAAAATGCAATGTCGCGAATCTCACGCATGGCCGCTGGCGTATCCGGCGGGATCATCGGACTCAGCGAAGGGTTATCGAGCAAGCCTTTTAACTCGGCCTCAAGCAACGGCAAATTCACTTCTGGCGCATCGCCCCGATGCAGACCTGGCACCTGACAATAGGCACAGGCCCAGTTACAGGCGTTGTTGGTATTGAGGTTAATGCCGATGGAAATGCCCTGCATCCTGCGCGAAAGCACCGGATACACATAGGTGAGATTTAAAAAATCCGGATCATGGTCACTAAAGGTGAGCCAGCGCACAGGCTGGGCACTTTGAGGATTAGACGGATCATTCTGGGCAGTCATGCCGCAATGATACAATCTGCCACCTGTTTTAGCCCGGAAATCGCCCTATCATGCGTATCACCCGTCGGCTGGAGTTTGACGCCGGCCACCGCATTCCTGATCATCGTAGTCAGTGCCGTCATTTGCACGGGCACCGCTATGCGCTGGAAATTACCCTGTCGGGGGATGTGATCGAGCGCAATGGTGATCCAGCCAATGGCATGGTCATGGATTTCGGCGATATCAAAACCATTGCTCTGCGTGAAGTCGTCGAGCAATGGGATCACGCGTTTCTGGTCTACGCTGGTGATACCGAAGTGCGTGCCCTGCTCGACAAGATTACCGGCCACAAAACGGTGGTTCTGGACGTGGTGCCCACCGCTGAAAATCTGGCGACCCTCGCCTTCCGTCTGCTAGCACCGCATTACACGCATGCCTACGGCAACAATCTGCAACTGGTTCAGGTACGCCTGTACGAAACACCTAATTGCTGGGCAGATGCCATTGCCCCCATCGACTTCGTCGAACCCAAGCCCTAAGTTTCTAATGCGAGTTAATTGACTCGCTGATAGACCCTGGCAAAACGGCTCTGGCCACACACCCCGAAATCGCCGGGGCCATATTGCATGAGCCAATCCCCTGCTTCACCCCGCAATAAATCCCGGCCAGCAGAACGGGCAGCGGTGAAGGGTTCGTTAATCTGCTTGGCCAACACCGGCACAGGCCTGGCCGTATAAGCACCATCGCTGCCTTCTGTTGTTGGCGCGACAGATTGATACTTGGCATCGAACCGGTGTCGATCCACACTCCAGCGATCCCCCGTGCAACCGGTGATGATGGCATCTCCGATTTGATATTTGTTCGGACCTTCCAGGCTGATCAGTTCACCCGGCGCGCGGGCGAACATCACCTGCACCACTTCGGTTTTCAGATAGTGCGCTGCTTCGGGGTCTTTTGTGAGATCGATATCTTTTAATTCGAGCATGGTCTACTCAACGATTCACATCAACAACCACGCGGCCACGCACTTTGCCTTCCAGCAATTGACCAGCGACGCCCAGTGCTTCTTGCAGACTGATCTCGGTGGTATTCGCTTCCAGTTTTGCGATATCCAAGTCACGAGCCAATCGCTGCCAGGCTTCCATACGCTTCTCCGAGGGTGCCATCACACTGTCGATGCCATAGAGGGTGATACCCCGCAGAATGAATGGCATCACCGTCGACGGAAAATCAGCCCCGCCGGCCAGACCACACGCCGCCACCGCGCCACTGTATTTGGTCGTGGCACAGGCATTGGCCAGTGTGGTGCTACCAACTGAATCAACCACACCTGCCCAGCGTTCTTTGCCGAGCGGCTTACCGGGCTCCGATAGTTCCTTGCGGTCGATAATGCCGGCAGCACCCAGTGCTTTGAGGTGCGGCTCTTCTTCCGGACGACCGGTAGAAGCAATTACCTTGTAACCAAGCTTGGCCAGCAACATAATCGCCACACTACCGACACCCCCATTGGCACCCGTCACCAGGATTTCACCATCCGTTGGTTTGATGCCGTGCTTTTCTAGAGCCAGCACACAAAGCATGGCCGTGTAACCGGCTGTGCCGATAGCCATCGCCTGGCGTTCGCTAAAGGCAGGTGGCAATGGGACGAGCCAGTTGCCGTTCAGCCGTGCCTTCTGAGCCAGACAGCCGCTGTGCGTTTCACCGACACCCCAACCGTTCAAAATGACTTTATCCCCGGTCTTCCAGCACGGATGCCTGCTTTCCAATACTGTCCCGGCCATATCGATACCGGGCGTTAGTGGGAATTTACGAACTACCGGGCCTTTACCCGTTATCGCCAAACCATCTTTGTAATTGAGCGTACTCCAGGCTACCTGGACTGTCACATCACCTTCAGGCAACGCGGAGTCATCGAGTTCTTTAAGCTCGGCACGATAGCCGGCATCATCTTTATTAATCTGTAGGGCGCGGAACATGGTCTACCTCCGTTAATTTTTGTTATTGATGCATTCTATGATGACCACCGATGAATGCAAGCTGCCAATGCAAACGGCCCGTCGATTTCTCGACGAGCCGTTTTAATTTGGCGGGTCCGGTGAGATTCGAACTCACGGTAGGCTCGCACCTACGACGGTTTTCAAGACCGTTGCTTTAAACCACTCAGCCACAGACCCATTTAAATTCAGGCAAGATTCTATCAGCTTGCCTCGGGTTTGGGGGATCGCGGACGACCCGGACCCGTGGGTTTACGACGGAACGGTTTAGCACCAGCACCCTGTGGGCGTGGCGGCAGCGGTTTACCATCGGCGCCTACTGGACGTTTAGCGCCCTGGTAGCCGCCACTGCGCGGGGGGTTGCTCCCTGCAGGTTTGCCCTGCCCCTTACCGAATTGTGATGACTTACCAAAGGGCTTTTTACCGCGATGGTTTTTGCGCAGGCTGTTGAGTGCCGGCATGCCGGCCAGCTCACGGTGCAGATTACGGTCTTCACGGGCTTCGCGCCGGAATTCGGCAACGATGTCACGAATGTGGGCATTGGCACCACGTGGCTGACGATCGTCATCTTCCCAGGCTTCGTCGTCATCAATAAACTGTAGCGCAGTTAGCGGATCGGTTTCACCCGGCGCCAGCTTATTGCCGTTGTACATGGCATCCATCACATACAGTTTGTCTTCCGGCAAATCGGCCCAAGGGTCTCGATCGTCAGGGAAGTAAGGTTGGGCATCTGGGTCACGCGGTTTACGGCCACGCGGTGGTCGCTGATTCGCTTGTTGACGGGCGTACAGCCAGGCTTCACCCTCAGCCCGTGCCTTGGCATCTTCATCCAGCTCAACCGGTTGGCGATCTTCATCAGACTCGTCAAACTCAGCATTGCTGTCGGCATCAACGCCCTCAGCAGATTCTTCACCGGTGGCAGCGGGCTGGTTGCGCGCATTACGCGGATCGGCTGCATATTTAGCCGCTTGCTCTGCCTGATATTCGGCCAGCGCTTCAGGCGACATCGGTTCGTAACCCGGAATAATTTCCGGATGGATTTCAACACCCAGCAAACGCTCGATCGATTTGAGCAATACGGCATCATCATGCGTCACAAAGGCAATGGTATCGCCGACGCGACCCTCTTCACCATTCAACACACGATTCAAGCGTGCGGGGTAATCATCAGGCACCGCCGGCAGATCGTAGTGAACAACCCGCTGCATGCCATCCATCTCGAATCCACGCAGCGCCATATCGGTTGTTACGAGTGCGCTGAGCAGCCCGGTCTGGAACTCTTCCAGAGCGCGACCACGGGGCATCTGACCACGATGGGCATGAAGGGCATTGGCGGTAACGCCGCCTTTGGCCAACTTGCGCGCCAACCCTTCTGCACCGAATTTAGTACGGGCGAATACCAGCGAACGCGGCCAAGCTTCATCACGGAAGAGCTGCGTCATCAGATCCCGTTTACGGTGCGGGTCAACCGCAATAAAACGTTGGTGGACAAGCGTAGTGACATCATCGCCGCGATCAATGACCACTTCTTCGGGATATTTCAGCAAGCCATCAGAAAACCCGCGGATATCGTCACCTAGTGAGCTGGCCACTACGATCGTTTGTCGAGCTTGCGGGAGCAGCGGGTAGAGACGCTCGAGCTCGGCAGCCTGGCCCATATCCATCATGCGATCGACTTCGTCAAAGATAACGACACGGACGCGATCCAGATTCACATGCCCCTGACCCAGATGATCCAGCAATCGGGCGGGCGTGGCGATCAGCACATCCAATCCGCGCTCCAGCGCCTGGACCTGGGGATGCATGCTGACACCGCCGTAAACGGCAAAGGAGTAATAGGCATCATGGCGGCCATAGGTGCGGTAGGCATCCAAGACCTGCAGGGCCACTTCACGCGTTGGCACCAAAACCAGGATGCGTGGACCACGACCGGGCTCCTGGGTTAGCGCCGCATCGTCCTGTTGCAAGAGGTCAAGGGTTGGGATCGCGTAGGCGGCGGCTTTGCCGGAACCAGCCGGTGCGGCCACGAGCACATCCTTGCCGGTCAGCACCAGCGGAATCAGCGCGGCTTGTACCGGCGTTGGCGCAGGCGTGCCCGACGTATCGGCATCCTGAATGGCCTTGATGCGTGGCTCGGAAAGTGAAAACTGTTCAAAAGACATATTTGTTGCCCTCAGGGGCTAACCGGCTAAAAAATCAGAATGGACTCAGGGTCGAACCGGTCAGGCGGCACTGCAATCAGTTTGCAGAAAGCCCACGAGCCAGATCGTTACAGATGTCGTCTACCGCTTCCAGGCCTACTGCGATACGCAGCAGATTGTCATGAATACCTGCGACGGCACGAGCTTCCGGGGTAATACGACCATGCGTTGTGGAAGCAGGATGCGTCAGCGTCGTGCGGGTGTCACCGAGGTTACCGGTGATAGACAACAACTGACAGGAGTCTATCACACGCCAGGCAGCCTCTTTGCCACCCTTCACTTCAAAGCTGACAATCGCCCCGCCGGATTTCTGCTGTTGCATGGCCAGCTGATGCTGGGGGTGCGATGGCAAACCCGGATAGTAAACACGTTCAATAGCGGGATGCGCTTCCAGCCATCTGGCCAGTTCGAGCGCTGAAGCCGATTGGGCTTTCATACGAATCGACAGCGTTTCCAGGCCTTTACCCAGCACCCAGGCGTTAAAGGCCGACAATGTTGGGCCAGTCGTGCGCAAGAAGATGAAGATCTTCTCGATAATTTCTTTGCTGCCGCAGACTGCGCCACCAAGCACACGACCCTGACCATCCAGGTATTTGGTTGCCGAATGCACCACAATGTCAGCACCCAGCTCCAGCGGCTTTTGCAGAATCGGCGTACAGAAGCAGTTATCAACCGCCAACAGCAGATGGTGCTTTTTAGCAATCACGGACAAGGCGCGAATATCGGCCACTTGCGTCAGTGGGTTTGACGGCGTTTCACAGAAGAGCAGCTTGGTGTTCGGCCGGACGGCTTTATCCCATTCGCTGGCATCGGTTTGCGAGACAAAGGTGGTTTCAATACCAAAGCGCGGCATGATGGTGCCGAGCAACTGGATCGTTGAGCCAAATAGCGAGCTGGAAGCAACAATATGATCACCGGCGCTCAGATTGGCCATGACCAAAGAGGTAATGGCCGCCATGCCACTGGCCGTGCCGATACAAGCCTCGGCACCTTCCAGCGCAGCTAGCCGCTGTTCAAAGAGCGTAACGCTGGGGTTGGTAAAGCGGGCGTAGACATTGCCCTCTTCTTCACCTGAAAAGCGCACAGCCGCCTGAGCCGCATTGTCAAAAACAAAGCTCGACGTCAGGTACAGCGCTTCACTGTGTTCGTTATGCGCACTACGATTCATTCCGGCGCGAACAGCCAGTGTTTCTGCGGCCAGGCCTTCCGGCAGTTTCTGTTGCTTACTCATAGTGGCGGCAATTATTCCTGACCCGGACGACGGACAAACATTTCGATTTGTTGAGCAGCATTGCCACCCTCGTCATCGTCTTCCTGAGAAGCAGCAGGTGCACTCGGTTTCTGACGTGACTTTTCAACGGCATCCAGATAGGCGGCATCCACATCACCGGTAATGTAGTTACCGGTAAAGCAGGAGTCATCAAAACCCGTAATGTTCGGATTGCACGCGCGCACAGATTCTTCCAGTGCGGCAAGATCCTGATACACCAGCTCATCAGCACCAATCAGCGCAGCAATTTGTGCATCGGTACGTCCGGTGGCGATTAGCTCGCCGCGTGTTGGCATGTCGATACCATAAACGTTCGGAAAGCGTACCGGTGGCGATGCCGAGGCAAAATAGACCTTCTTGGCACCCGCAGCACGGGCCATTTCCACAATCTCATGGCTGGTGGTGCCACGCACGATCGAGTCATCCACCAGCATCACATTCTTGCCGGCAAACTCCTGAACCACCGTGTTGAGTTTCTGGCGGACAGACTTCTTACGTGTCGCCTGCCCTGGCATGATGAAGGTGCGACCGATGTAGCGGTTCTTAACAAAGCCTTCCCGGAACGGGATACCCAGAGCGTGCGCCATTTGTAGTGCTGCCGGACGCGACGAATCCGGAATCGGAATCACCACGTCGATATCAGCCGGATCAATCACTTTGCGCACCTTGGCCGCGAGAGTCTCACCCATGCGCAAGCGGGTTTCGTAAACCGAGACATCATCCAGCATTGAATCCGGGCGTGCCAGGTACACATACTCAAAGAGACATGGTGAGAGCGTGTGTTTTTCAGCGCACTGCTCACGCACCATGTTGCGATCCAGATCGACGTATACCGCTTCACCGGGTGCCACGTCATCGACGCGCTCGAAACCTAATGAATCGAGCGGTACCGATTCCGATGCCAGCATCCACTCGGTGCCTGCCGGTGTTTCGTTTTTACCCAGTACCAGCGGACGAATACCGAACGGGTCACGGAAAGCCAACAGGCCATAACCGGCAATCATGACGACCACGGCGTAGGCACCGCGAACACGTTTATGAACACCACGTACCGCTTTGAAAATCGCTGCCTGATCAAGGCGTGTACCATGCGCTGCGATATGCAGTTCATGTGCCAAAACGTTGAGCAGCACTTCGGAATCGGAGTTGGTATTGATGTGACGCAGATCCAGCTTGAAGAGTTGTTGTTTCAGCTCTTCGGCATTGGTCAGGTTACCGTTGTGCGCCAGCATCAGGCCAAAAGGCGAGTTCACATAGAACGGCTGGGCTTCGGCAAAGTTGTAAGCTGAACCGGCAGTCGGGTAACGACAGTGTGCAATACCCCAGTTGCCCGGCAACGCCCGCATATTGCGGGTGCGGAACACATCACGCACCAGACCCGGGCCTTTGTGCATATGGAAGGTGCTACCTTCTGCCGTTGAAATGCCTGCCGCATCCTGACCGCGATGCTGAAGCACCATGAGTCCGTCGTAGAGCAACTGGTTAACCGGTGTGGTGGCTACAACGCCAATAATTCCGCACATGCTAGTCTCGATTACTTAGAAAGAGGATTCTGGGGTAGCAGCTGGGGTACCAGCTGCGGGGCAAGTTGTGGTGCCATCTGGCTGAGCGTGTCGGCGTAAGCAATGTGCTTGGCCAGATCATTAGGCAACCAGGGTTTGATGTAATTAACGCCCTGCTCGGTCAACGGCGCAAGACGCGCCTGACGCCACCAGGGCTCTTCCGGCAGATGGGTCATGCCGCCTATGGCAACCAATAGCAACACCAGCAGTGTGCCGCGTGCCGCGCCAAAAGCCATACCCAGCGTGCGATCGAAGAAACCCAGGCCAATGGCATGAATCGTTTTACGAATCAGCGCGCGGAAAATCGATACCGACAAAATCGATGCGATGAAAAGCAGAATCCAACCCGCAGCAATCTGCCAGAAGGTGACAGTCAGATAAGGTGCCAGCAACTGCGTGCCCACAGTCTCACCCCATTCGCGCGCGACCAGAAAGGCAACCACCCAGGCACCGAGTGACATGACTTCGCTCACCATGCCGCGCCAGGCACCCAAAAGTACCGAGGCGGCCAGGATGGCGATAACGGCGTAATCAAAACCGGTCATATCACCTATGGCGCCCGGTTAAGCTCAGGATCATTTTTTAACAACGAGGCCGTTCAAACCGGCCTTGCTAATTTTTGCCAGGGCTTTATCTGCCGACTCTTTGCTAGAAAACGGACCGGCCTTAACGCGTGTCTTACCCGCGAGGTTACCCGTAGCCGCTTCTGTCCAGCTGGAAATCCCCTGGCCGTTCAGCTTGCTACGCACCTGCTTCACGTTGTCGGCATCGGCAAACACGCCGACTTGAATGTAATACTGGCCGGCCTGGACTGGCTCTTTACTGTCTTTAGCGTCTTTCTTTGCATCAGACGGTTTGTCAGCAGGCTTTTTTTCTGCCGGTTTGTCGGCTGGTTTCTTATCCGCTGGTTTTTCAGCAGGCTTTTCAGCTGCCTTCTTCTCGACAGGCTTTTCAACCGGTTTCTCTACCGGTTTGACTGGTTCAGGCTTGGCTTCTGGCGCCGATGCAACGACCACAGGCTTGGCATCAACGGGTGCAGCCGCAGGGGTGGGTGACGTTACAGGCTCAGCAGGCTTGCTCTCTGCCTGAGCTTCTTTAATCTCGCCGGGAGCTGCAGGTGCAGCGCTAGCGGGTACCGCTTCAGCTGGCGGCACAATCACAGGGGCTGCCGCCGCCTGTTTCTCGGCTTCAGTCACAATGCGGAAGTCATTCAGTTGTGGCGGTGGCGCCGTATCCATCACCATCGGCAATACCGCTGCCACGATAATGACAAAAAAAGCAGCTCCTAACAGACGGCGACGGGCGCGTCTTTTAAGATCCTGCTGGCTATCTGATTCTGGAGTATCTGGCTTCATGCCGTTCTGCCCAAGTCCCTGAGGACATCCGCTACTGTGAGGAAAGAACCGAAGGCCACAATTCTATCACTCTCGGTCGCGTTTTTTCGTGCTGCAGCATACGCGCTTCGAGGATTTTCGTGGCTTTCGATCAGGCTGTCTTTAACACCGAGGCTGCACAAGATCTCGCGCAACTGCGCCACGGAGGACGCGCGGGGATTGTCGAGCGGCGTGAGGTACCAGCGGGTAATCCCTTTGATCAACGGCGTTAGCACCCCTACCATGTCTTTATCAGCCATCATGCCCACTACCCCGTGTTGCGTGTGGGCAAAGGGTAAATGACTCAGGTTATTGGCCAATACCTTGGCTGCATCCGGATTATGGGCCACATCGAGCACCAGATCAGGGGGGCCGGGAATGACCTGAAAGCGCCCTGCTAATTCGGTTTCCAGGAGGCCACGGCGTACGGCACCCATGGCAATTGGCAGACGATCCTGCAGGCAATCAATCGCCGTCATGGCCGTAGCTGCATTCAGCAGCTGAATCTTCCCGCGCAACCCGGGATAGGCCAAACCACCCCGCCGCTGCATATCTTCCGGTCTGGTACCCGGCTGTCGTAACCAATAACGCCACTGAATGCTGGGCTTACCCTCTTCTCCGGGCAACGGCTCGAAACCAAAGGCTTCACCAATCAGGTAGACCTTGGCGCCTACTGCGGCCAGCTGTTTGAGCGCAGGCAACGGCATATCGGGCTCGGCAATCACGATCGGCTTGTCAGCACGGGCAATCCCAATTTTCTCAAGCGCGATTGCTTCGCGGGTATCACCGAGATAGTCCTGGTGATCTAACGCAACGCCCGTGACTACCGATACATCCGGCTCATAAATGTTAACGGCATCCAGTCGACCACCCAGCCCAACTTCCAGCACCAGCGCATCTACCTGTGCCGTTAGGAACACCTGCATCGCAGCCAGCGTTGTGAATTCGAAATAAGTGAGATCGACACCCGCCGACTTGCGGGCAGTTTCGACCTGCTCAAAAGCCGGGATCAGCGCCTCATCCGGGGCGGATACCCCATTGATGCGGATACGTTCATTGAAATGGATCAGGTGCGGGCTGGTATACGTGCCGACTTTGTAACCGGCCCGATCGAGCATGTTTGACAGATACGCAACGACCGAACCCTTGCCGTTGGTGCCCGCCACCATGATGATGGGTATTCCGGCAGCGGTGAGCGCGGCTTGCTGGCCCAATTGCTCACTAACAGCTTTAACCCGATCCAGGCCCAGCTCGATGCCGGCAATGCCACGCGGGTGCATGGCCTCTATTTGGGCCAGCCACTGATCCAGAGTTTGCATGCTTGCCTTAAGGAGAAGCTCAGGAGCTCACCGGTTCCTTACGCAGAATACGCAGCAGCGATGACAGTTCATCGCGCAGCGATTTGCGATGAACGATCATATCGATAGCACCCTTGTCGAGCAGGAACTCGGCACGCTGGAAGCCTTCTGGCAATTTTTCACGAACCGTTTGTTCGATCACGCGTGGACCCGCGAAACCTACCAGCGCATTCGGCTCGGCGATAACGACATCACCCACAAACGCGAATGAGGCAGAAACGCCGCCCATGGTCGGATCGGTCAACACGGTGATAAACGGCAAGCCATGGCGCGCCAACTCGGAAATCGACGCCGTTGTCTTGGCCATCTGCATCAGCGAGAACAGACCTTCCTGCATACGGGCACCGCCCGAAGCAGTGATACAGACAAAACCACATTTGTTTTCGATGGCAGCACGTACGCCACGCACAAAACGCTCACCCAATACCGAGCCCATCGAACCACCCATAAATTCGAATTCGAAACAGGCAACCACGGCCGGTTCCGCTTCAATCGTGCCCTGCATCACGACCAGCGAATCGGTTTCGCTCGTCTGCTTCTGCGCTTCTTCAACGCGCACCGGGTACGGACGGCTATCTACAAACTTCAGCGCATCTTTCGGACGCACTTCTGCACCGATTTCTTTACGGCCATGGGCATCCATCAGCATGTCCAGACGGGTACGTGCCTTAACGCGATGATGATGCTCGCATTTCGGGCACACCTGCATGTTGGCTTCAAGGTCTGCCGTATAGAGTACCGCTTCGCAATTCGGGCACTTGCACCATAAGCCTTCTGGCAAGGCGCTCTTACGCTGACCATCCGCGCGTTTGATCTTGGGGGGCAGCAGTTTGTTAACCCAATTCATCGCATGCTCCTAATAAACGTTAATTACTGTTTAGCGGCGGCTTTATCAACGCCGGCACGAATATCTTTCATCACCGCCAGCAAAGCGCCACGCGCCTCACTTTGCGGCACACTGGTAATGGCATCGATCAAACGACTGCCAACCACAACGGCATCGGCCATACCTGCCAGGCGTTCTGCGGTGCTGGCATCACGGATACCAAAGCCTACGCCCACCGGCAAACCAGTGCGCTGACGAATTTGCGGGATGCGTTGCGACACCTCATGCAGATCCAGGTGACCTGCGCCGGTAACGCCCTTCAGTGACACATAGTACAGATAGCCGCTGGCCACCTTGGCCACTGCCGCAATACGTTCTTCGGTAGAGGTCGGTGCGAGCAGATAAATCGGATCCATATCGACGGCGCGTAACTGCTTGGCAAAGTCTTCGGACTCTTCCGGCGGATAATCCACCACCAACACACCATCCACACCCGCCGCCTTTGCCACTTCAACAAAGGCAGCCTGACCAATGCACTCAATCGGATTAGCGTAGCCCATCAAGACAATCGGCGTCGTCTGATCTTTCTTGCGGAATTCAGCCACCATCGCCAGCGTCTGGTGCATACCAATACCCTGTGCAATCGCACGTTCGGCAGCACGTTGAATCACCGGGCCATCGGCCATCGGGTCAGAGAAAGGCACACCGAGTTCAATGACATCGGCGCCGCCTTCAACCAGCGCATGCATCAGATCAACGGTTAGCGCCGGCGCAGGGTCACCTGCCATGATGTATGGGATCAGGCCTTTTTTACCTTGTGCGGCCAGAGCGGCAAATGTATCGGTAATACGTCCCATTACTTGGTCTCCGCATTGCTGTCGTTAACGCGCATACCGGCTTTTGCAAATGCCGTACGGCAGCTCTGACGGCAATAAAACTCCATGCCACTGGCTTCAGATACGATATGCAGATCCTTATCACCACGACCAGACAGATTGACCAGCAGGATCTTGTCCTTAGGCAAGGTCGGCGCCAGCTTTGCGGCGTAGGCCAGCGCATGACTGGACTCTAGGGCAGGAATAATGCCTTCGATACGACACAGATCATGGAAAGCCTGTAACGCTTCTTTATCGGTAGCGCCCACGTACTCGGCACGGCCACTATCCTTCAGCCAGGCGTGTTCCGGCCCTACGCCCGGGTAGTCCAGACCCGCCGAAACAGAATGCGTTTCAATGATCTGACCATTATCATCCTGTAGCAGATAGGTACGGTTACCATGTAGCACACCCGGCTTGCCCAGCTGTAGCGACGCGGCGTGACGTGGGGTATCGATGCCATCACCGGCCGCCTCTACGCCGATCAATTTAACGTGTTCGTGCGGAATGTAGTCGTAGAAAATTCCCATGGCATTGGAACCACCACCCACACAGGCAATAACGGCATCGGGCTGACGACCAACCATATCAGGCATCTGCTTCACACACTCTTTGCCGACGACCGAATTAAAATCACGCACCATCATCGGATACGGATGCGGGCCTGCCACAGTACCGATGATATAGAAGGTGTCTTCAACGTTGGTAACCCAGTCACGCATCGCTTCATTCAATGCATCTTTAAGGGTGCGCGAACCGCTTTCAACAGGGACCACTTCGGCACCCAGCAGCTTCATACGATACACGTTGGCCGACTGACGACCCACGTCTTCTGCACCCATATAGACCACACACTTCATGCCGAAGCGGGCGGCTACAGTTGCCGATGCAACCCCGTGCTGACCAGCACCGGTTTCAGCAATAACGCGCTTCTTGCCCATACGGTGTGCCAACAGCGCCTGACCAATGGTGTTATTGATCTTGTGAGCGCCGGTGTGATTGAGATCTTCACGCTTCAGATAAATCTGAGCCCCGCCCAGCAGCTCACTCCAGCGCTTGGCGTGATAAATCGGACTGGGTCGACCTACGAAGTGCTTCAGTTCACTCTCGAACTCGGCAATAAATTCCGGATCGCGGCTGTAGTGCGCGTAGGCATGCTTGAGTTCTTCGAGCGCCGCCACCAGCGTTTCTGACACGAAAGATCCACCGTAGGGACCAAAGTGACCGCGGTTATCTGGCAAATCGTAGGGTTTCATGAAGCAAATATCCTGACTACTGTGAGACATCTTTCATCACTGGCCACGAACGGCATGGACGAAAGCTCGAATTTTGTCGGCATCTTTAATGCCTTTGGCACTTTCTACCCCGGAAGACACGTCAACCGCCACCGGGTGAACCTGACGAATGGCCTCGGCCACATTGTCGGGATTCAGCCCACCGGAAAGAATCACCGGCAAGGGACACGAAGACGGCACCAGCGACCAATCAAACGACTCTCCACTCCCGCCATAAGCCGGGGTCCAGGTATCGAGCAACAGGGCACGCGCCGAGGGAAATTGCATCGCGAATTCTAACAGATCGACCCCCGGCCGAACGCGCGCCGCGCGCAGATACGGCAAGCCAAAGCCTTCGCACTGATCAACCGTCTCATCACCATGAAACTGCAGCAAATTCAATGGAACTTCTTCGATCACGCGGTTAACTTCTGCTCTGGAAGCATTTACAAACAAACCGACAATGGTCACAAAGGGCGGAATCGCCTTAGCCAGGGTTTTAGCCTGCTCAATGGTGACGTGGCGCGGACTGTCGGCATAAAAAACCAGGCCAATTGCATCAACGCCTGCCGCTACGGCCGCTTGCACATCTTCAAAGCGGGTCAGGCCACAAACTTTAATGCGGGGTTGAGCGTGCAGTGTCATGAAATAACGATCATCAGAAATTAAAAACCTGAAGTGGATCACCCTTCTGTCCGGCAGATGGTAACCCCCAAACCGCATCATAATCGACGGCAGTGAGATACAGGCCATCTGGCATAAAGGTCGGCGGCGCCAACTTGCGATCCTTTTGTGCCAACAAGGTTGTCATTAGCGTCACAGGCTCGGCACCCTTACCAATATAGATGAGCGCGCCCACCAGATTGCGGATCATGTGCTGTAAAAATGCGTTCGCCGCAAAGTCAAAGACCACCCAATCGCCCTGACGGCTCACACGAGCATCAGTCAGCGTACGGATGGGGCTGTTTGCCTGACACTCCGCAGCCCGAAAGGCACTGAAGTCGTGGGTACCCAGAATGGATTGGGCTGCAACAGCCATCGACGCAACATCCAGTGGTCGATGAAACCAGCCAGCACGGCCAGCGAAAATTGCAGCCCGCTCAGGTCGATTGAGCAGAATGTAGCGGTAACGCCGCCCTGCTGCACTAAACCGCGCATGAAAATCTTCGGCTACCGGTTGCGCCCAGCGCACGGCACAACTATCGGGCAACAGCGCATTGACGCCTCTTACCCAGGCCGAATCGGGCCGCTCGACCGGCGCATCGAAATGAATCACTTGTCCTGTGGCGTGCACGCCCGCATCGGTACGACCTGCACAAACAATCTGCACCGGGGCATCGGCAATCTGTGACATGGCCGATTCCAGCGCGCCCTGAATGGTGGGCAGGGTTGATCCTATAGGCAGCCCATTAACAACTTGCGTCGTCGGCGCTTGCGTTTGCCAACCATGAAACGCGGCGCCATCATATTCCACACCTAAAGCCCAGCGCTGCTGTGTCATGCAACACTCCCCCAGGCAAGACTTAGGAAAGCAGCACCCAGCATCAGACCGGCCAACACCAGATCACGGGCCGACAAAGGCACTACCTCTAACTCAAGTACGTCAGGCGCATCCACTGCCGTAGCAACAGACAGATCAGCGCCCGCCAACGCCAATACATCATGCAGATTGCGTGGCTTAGGTGCCGTTTCCAGATAATGAAACACCAGCAACAAGCGCGCCACGGCACGTTCAGGCCATTGACGTTTACCCGCCAGAGGTTGCAACAATGCAAGTGACCCGGCAGCGAGACTACGATCGTCGGTTGTGTCCAGCAACAGGCTGACGGCGGCTAGCATACCCACTAATCGCAACAGCTGTGTCATCCCGAGCAGCAACCCCTCTTCGGTGGGATATAAACCCCATTCGGGCCATAACGCAGCACCCGGGGTCATGAGCAACGTGACCATAAACAGGACAACGATCAGTAAGCGGACCCGACGTAGCAACTTGAAAAAACGGACGCGATGACGCGTTAAAGCCCAAAGGCACAAAGCTGCCGCTAACGGCAAACCCAAAACAGACTGCAAGGCGATGGCAACAGCAAATACGGAGATCAACTTGATCGCAGGCGACATACGCATCGAAGAGGCAGTCTGGCCAGTGAACATTTTTAGCGATCGTTGCCTGGTGTTTTGTCTTTAGGCGGGGAAGACAGATCCAGATCGATCGAACCCCAGTTCACCTTAGGCTGAGGTGTAACGCGTGGCCGATCATCATGATCCGGTTTTGCATGGTCGTTCTGCCGCGCCTTTTCTCCAGCACGCCCGAGACTAACGCCCAGCTGCAGCCCCAGCAATAAGAGCGTCAGGCTACCAACCACCCAGACCCAATCAGGAATATTCATCTAATTACTCGCCTTAACGACAACGCCCCGCCCGGCCGCGAAGCCAGACGGGGCGTCCACTTAATTAATTAAGCTTCTACCAGAATACGCAGCATACGACGCAGTGGCTCAGCCGCACCCCAAAGCAACTGGTCACCACAGGTGAACGCGGCCAGATAATCCGGACCCATGGCCATCTTGTGCAGACGACCCACCGGCACCGTCAGCGTACCGGTCACGGCAGCAGGTGTCAGGTCACGTTCGCTCAGCTCACGTTCATTCGGCACCACTTTCACCCAATCGTTAGCCTTGGCCAGAATGTCGCTCACTTCGTCCAGCGGCACATCTTTCTTGAGCTTGATGGTGAGTGCTTGCGAGTGACAGCGCATGGCGCCGATACGCACACACAGGCCATCGATTGGAATCGAACCTGGCGAACGGAATGCGGGGTTACCGAGGATCTTGTTGCACTCAGCGCCGCCTTTCCATTCTTCCTTCGACTGGCCATGCTCAACAGGTACATCGATCCAAGGAATCAACGAACCGGCCAGCGGTGTGTTGCGGAAGTTCTTTTTCGGGAAGGCATCCGAACGGATAGTTTCGGCAACTTTACGGTCGATTTCCAGAATGGCCGACTTTGGATCATCCAGTAGATCTGCCACCGACGCGTGGATGGTGCCCATTTGCGCAATCAGTTCGCGCATGTTCTGTGCACCGGCACCTGACGCTGCCTGATAAGTCATCGACGATACCCAGTCGATCAACTTGTGTTCGAACAGACCACCCAGACCCATCAGCATCAGCGACACGGTACAGTTACCGCCGATCCAGTTTTTACCGCCCTTGCCCAGCGAAGCATCGATCACATCGCGATTCACCGGGTCGAGCACGATCACGGCATCATCGGCCATACGCAATGCCGAAGCGGCATCAATCCAGTGGCCGTTCCAGCCGGCTGCACGCAGCTTCGGATACACCTCTTTGGTGTAGTCGCCACCCTGACAGGTCAGGATGATGTCCATCTTCTTGAGTGCATCGATGTTGCTGGCGTCTTGCAGTTTCTCGCCCGAGCTCACACCACCGAAGGCCGGTGCATCACCGCCTGCATTCGACGTCGAGAAATACACTGGCTCAATGTGAGCAAAGTCTTTTTCTTCCTGCATGCGCTGCATGAGGACCGAACCCACCATACCGCGCCAACCGACCAGACCAACGACAGGCTTTGCCATGACTCTTATCTCCGTGTGAACTGCTATTTATTGATATAACTTCAATTACAGCGCGGCCAGTACGGCATCGCCCATTTCGCGGGTACCCACCTTGCGGGTGCCCTCTTCATAGATGTCGGCCGTACGATAACCCTGGGCCAACACCGTGCGTACCGCGTTCTCGATACGCACCGCTTCGGCTTCCAAGCCGAAAGTGTAGCGCAGGAGCATGGCGGCGGACAGAATCGTTGCCAACGGGTTGGCCACGCCCTTGCCGGCGATATCCGGGGCGGAACCATGTGATGGTTCGTACAGACCTTTATTGTTTTCATCCAGCGAGGCCGATGGCAGCATGCCGATCGAACCCGTGAGCATTGAGGCTTCATCCGACAGGATGTCACCGAACATATTGCCGGTTACCATGACGTCAAACTGCTTCGGCGCACGCACCAACTGCATGGCGGCGTTATCCACCAGCATGTGCGACAACTGAACGTCCGGATACTCTTTGGCGATCTCTTCGAAGATATCGCGCCAGAACTGGGTGCATTCCAGCACGTTCATCTTATCAACCGAGCACAGCTTCTTGCCGCGCTTCTGCGCTGCCTGGAAAGCCACATGGGCGATACGACGGATTTCGCTCTCGGCATAAACCATGGTGTTAAAGCCCACCTTCTGGCGGCCCCACTCCGTGTCGCGCTCTTCAACGCCACGTGGCTGACCGAAGTAGATGTCGCCGGTGAGTTCACGCACGATCAGAATATCCAGACCCGATACGACCTCAGGCTTTAGCGACGATGCATTAGCCAGCTCCGGATACAGAATAGCGGGACGCAGGTTAGCAAAGAGGTTCAGGTGCTTGCGGATACCAAGCAGACCACGCTCCGGACGTTGCTCACGTGGCAACGTATCCCACTGTGGGCCACCCACTGCACCAAGCAGCACGGCGTCGGCCGCTTCAGCCTTGGCACGCGTTTCGGCAGGATATGGCTCACCGGTAGCATCAACGGCACAGCCGCCCAGCAGACCGGTGCTGATTTCCAGACCAAGGCCATTCTTATTCAGCGCTTCAAGCACACGCACCGCTTCGGCAGTGATTTCAGGGCCAATGCCGTCACCCGGCAGTACGAGAATCTTGCGAGACATCAGAAATACTCCAGAGAATTATTTAGCAAACAACCAGGGCTGTTCGTTACGGCGACGATCTTCATAGGCATGAATGGCTTCTGCATGGCGCAGCGTCAGGCCAATATCATCCCAACCGTTGATCAGACATTCCTTGCGGAAAGCATCCACGTCAAAAGGAATCGCATCACCCGATGGTGTGCGCACCACCTGATTCGGCAGATCAACCACCAGACGGTAACCCGGTGTGGCCAGGGTTTCGGCAAAGAGGCGATCGACCACTTGTGTTGGCAATACGATCGGCAGGATGCCGTTCTTGAAACAGTTGTTGAAGAAAATATCGGCAAAGGACTCGGCAATGATGGCGCGGAAGCCATAGTCGAGTAGCGCCCATGGGGCGTGTTCACGCGAGCTACCGCAACCGAAGTTCTGACGGGTCAGCA
>CAZGHR010000010.1:0-4544 GCA_964525545.1 uncultured Dechloromonas sp. | reverse complement strand
CCCTGACGGCCTTCAAAGTTACGATTCGAGGTCGAGGCACAACGCTCACCCGGCGACAGACGATCCGCATTCATGCCCAGACACATCGAACAACCGGGTTCACGCCATTCAAAGCCTGCTGCCTTGAAAATCTTGTCCAGACCCTCTTCTTCGGCCTGGCGCTTGACCAGACCCGAACCCGGTACCACCAGGGCCAGTTTCACCGTCGCGGCTACCGAACGGCCGCGCACAATGGCAGCGGCCTGACGCAAATCTTCAATACGTGAATTGGTGCACGAACCGATGAAAATCTTGTCGACGGGTACACCGGCAATCGGCGTATTCGGGTTCAGACCCATATAGGCCAGCGCGCGTTCCATCCCCTCGCGCTTAACCGGATCCTGCTCCTTCGCGGGATCAGGAATCATCTCGTTGATGCCGATCACCATTTCCGGTGAGGTGCCCCAGGTCACTTGCGGCTGAATGGCACGTGCATCGAGCTCAACCACCTTGTCGAACTTGGCACCCTCATCGGTGTGCAGCGTGCGCCAGTAAGCGACAGCCTTATCCCAATCGCTGCCCTTTGGTGCGAAGTTACGGCCTTGTAGGTAATTGATGGTCGTATCATCCACCGCCACCATACCGGCACGTGCGCCAGCTTCAATGGCCATGTTACAAACGGTCATACGACCTTCCATCGACAAACCACGAATGGCGCTGCCGGCAAACTCGATGGCATAACCCGTACCACCAGCAGTACCGATCTTGCCAATAATGGCCAGCACGATGTCCTTGGCGCCGACACCCTTACCAACGGGGCCATCAACGCGAATCAGCATCGACTTGGATTTTTTGGAAACCAGTGTCTGCGTGGCCAGCACGTGCTCGACTTCGGAGGTGCCGATACCAAAGGCCAGCGCAGCAAACGCACCATGCGTTGAGGTATGCGAGTCACCGCAGACGACGGTCATACCCGGTAGTGTGGCGCCCTGCTCTGGACCAACCACGTGCACGATTCCTTGACGCACATCTTTGAAGGGAAAATACGCTAATGCGCCATTCGCACGAATGTTGGCATCAAGCGTATCGACCTGCAGGCGGGAGATTTCGTCGTCAATACAGGCTGTACCTTCGGCCTTTTCCCAGCCATCGGTCGGTGTGTTGTGGTCTGCCGTGGCCACCACAGACTCAATCCGCCAGGCCTTGCGATTGGCCATTCGTAGGCCTTCAAAGGCTTGTGGGCTGGTCACTTCGTGCACCAGATGACGGTCAATATAGATCAGCGCTGTGCCGTCTTCTTCCTGACGGACAACGTGGTTTTCCCACAATTTATCGTAAAGTGTTTTTGCCATGGCGAATTCCGTAGATGCAATGCCGTGCCAAGCACGGCCCAGAGCCGGAAATTATCGCACAAGGGGCGCGCTGTTTGGGGTTTCAGCCGCTACAGACATCCCCTTGGCAATACAGAACCAGCCGGCCAGTGCAAAAAACGCGCCGAGTGTGAAAGCCCAACCCGCACCGAGCGGATCCCAGACCAAGCCGCTGACGAGCCCACCAAACAAACCACCACCCCCGAAAGACAGGCTGGAATACAGCGCCTGCCCCCTCGCGTGGATATGTTTTGGAAACCAGTCATTCACTGCGGCAATCGATGCGGCATGATGGACCCCGAAGGTCACGCCATGCATCGTCTGTGCAATCAGCAACAGAACGAGCGATTCACCGCCCCACCCGATCATCAGAAAACGCACTGCCGCGACTGCATAGGTCACCAGCAACAAGAGCCGCAAGCTATAGCGCTTCATCAAGGGCGCCATCACCATAAATAGGCCAATCTCAACCAGAACGCCGAGCGACCAGAGCAAACCGATCATGCCCTTGCTGTAACCCAGCGCATCCAGATGGATGGAATAAAACACGTAATACACGCCATGCGCCGATGACATCAGAAAACAGGCAAGCAATAGCATCCAGACCCGACGCTCCCGTATCACCGATCCTAGCGATGCAATTGCCTCATCCGCCGCTTCGGCTGCGCCCGTTCGGGGAAGATGCAACCCCTCCGGTACTTTAAACGCCATGACCAGAATGCCGATCAGCACCACAAACACCATCGCGGGCACATCACTAATTGGCAACTCATCGAGCAACGCGCCACCCAGCAGCACGGCCACAATAAACCCCACCGAACCCCAGACGCGGATCTGGCTATAGCGCTGCGGCTGATCTTTGAGGTGCACAAAGGTCAGGCTTTCCACCAGTGGCAGCGATGCACTCCAGAAGAAGGCCATCAGCGTCATGGGGATGAACAGATGAATAAAATCATCCGTCAGGAAAAATCCGGTAAAGCCAACACAGGCGCAGAGCGCCGACAACCGGATGATATCGACCCGACGCCCCCGCTTATCGGCCAGCCAGCCCCAGAACGTGGGTGCCAGCAGTCGCATCAACTGCATCTGAGACATCAGCAAAGCGATATCCGCCGCACTGAGACTCAAGCCTTGCAGATAGAGTGTGAAATACGGCGAAAAAACGCCGATAAACGCGAAATAGAAAAAGTAATAGAGCGACAGCCGCCAATACGGGAGTGGCGCACCAGTCATCAGAAAGCAGCGCCTAGAATGTGCTTAATGGCTCAGACACGCGGTGCCGAAGCCGGCACCTGCGGTAACCCAGAATCCACATCGCCACATTGGGCACGATGCCGCAATGCGTGATCCATCAACACAATCGCCATCATCGATTCGGCAATCGGTGTGGCACGAATTGCCACACAAGGATCGTGACGACCAAAAGTTTCGACCATCACTTCTTCGTTACGGACATTGATACTACGACGCGGCGTGCGGATGCTCGAGGTGGGTTTAATCGCGATACGCGCCACAACATCCTGCCCCGTTGTAATACCACCCAGCACACCACCGGCGTTATTACTCAAGAAACCCTGTGGCGTGATTTCATCCCCATGTTCGGTACCGCGCTGAACAATCGAATCAAAGCCGGCACCGATTTCTACACCTTTGACGGCATTGATACCCATAAGCGCATGCGCCAGATCGGCATCGAAACGGTCATAGACGGGCTCTCCCCAACCGGCGGGCACACCACGTGCGACAACGGTAATACCGCCCCCGACTGAATCGCCATCTTTACGTAGCGCGTCCATATACGCTTCAAGCTCGGGAACGATCTCATTGTTCGGCGCAAAGAACGGATTCTGATCAATCTGATCAGCCGCAACAAAAGGAATCTCAATCGGGCCCAGTTGATCCATCCAGCCCTGGATGGTGATGCCATAACGCTCGAACAACCATTTGCGGGCAACTGCCCCCGCGGCAACACGCACAGCAGTTTCACGGGCTGATGAACGACCGCCACCGCGGTAATCGCGAATGCCGTACTTTTGCCAGTAGGTGTAATCGGCATGCCCCGGGCGGAACTGCTCCGAGATATTGCCGTAGTCTTTGCTGCGTTGATCGGTATTACGAATCAGCAAACCTATCGGTGCACCGGTAGTTTTACCCTCGAAAACACCCGACAGAATTTCTACCGAATCCGGTTCGCGACGCTGCGTCACATGACGTGATGTACCGGGTTTACGGCGATCCAGTTCTGCCTGGATATCGGCTTCAGTAATCGCCAACCCCGGGGGGCAGCCATCAACCACGCACCCAATCGCTGGACCGTGCGATTCGCCAAACGAGGTGACTGTAAACAGGGTACCGATCGTATTTCCGGACATAGTGTCTGATTTTTCTGAAATTTTTATGAAATTTCTGGCGACAAAACACTTCCATTGCGCCTGAACATGCACAAATTCTAGCATGTGCTGTGCTTATTCCCTGTACGGACAAGGCTTTGCGTATGCCGCTATGCAGCAAACATATATGCGGTGCACCCGGCACAGGTATCTGACAACGCAACCCGCAAATCCAGTTCGTTTAGACACTAAAAATTATTTTCAAACAGGTAAATCAAGGGGTTCCGTGAGGGTAAACGCGCAAGCCCTTGATACGTCTCGCTTTGGCACAAAACACTATATCTAGAGAAAAGTTTGAACTTAGACACTAGATGTAGTAAATTTCATCCATACAAATTTCCACGAGTCTTCCAGACTCCATCAAATACAAAACTGTTACGGACACAACCATGACAACCGAGACAAACACCCAACAGACAGCCGCAACTGCACGTGCCGATCTTCCACCACAGGAAATCTGTACTGAAGTTCTGATTGAAAAATACGCCAAGGGCAAAGAGCAATCGATCCAGGAAGTACGCGCCCGCGTTGCCCGCGCCCTGGCCAAGGTGGAAGACGAAAAAAACCGCGCCAAATGGGAAAGCAAATTCCTGTGGGCACAGGAAAACGGTTTTGTGCCAGCGGGTCGTATTAACTCCGCTGCCGGTACCGACCTTCAAGCCACGCTGATCAACTGCTTTGTGCAGCCGGTGGGTGACTCGGTCGTTGAAACAGTTAATGGCCGCCCAGGCATCTACACTGCACTGGCTGAAGCGGCCGAAACCATGCGTCGCGGTGGCGGCGTGGGCTACGACTTCTCGTCGAT
>CAZGHR010000009.1:19905-29872 GCA_964525545.1 uncultured Dechloromonas sp. | reverse complement strand
GGAGTGCGCATAATCGGCACCGGGGCGCGCCTGCTTATACAAACGAGGCACGGTTTCCAGATTGTGGTTCATCACATCCGGCAAAGCCTGACCAAAGATATCAAGCGCCACGTCCATCCGACCACGGAAATCAGGCACCAGCACTTCAATCGTCGTCGTTGGCGAGGCTTCACGAACAGCACGGATCACATCGACAAAATGCTGTGCCCCACCATCTCGCAGATCATCACGATCCACACTGGTAATCACTACATAGCGCAACTTCAGATTAGCCACCGATTCCGCCAGGTGACGCGGTTCATCCACATCCGGCGGCAACGGTTTGCCGTGACCCACATCGCAGAACGGGCAACGGCGCGTACAGATATCGCCCAGAATCATGAAGGTGGCTGTGCCACGACCAAAGCATTCGCCAATGTTCGGACAAGCGGCCTCTTCGCAAACCGTGTGCAACTTCTGGTCGCGCAACATTTTTTTGATTTCGCCAAAGCGGCCGGCATCATTACCGGCTTTTACGCGGATCCAGTCCGGCTTTTTCAACGCTTCTTGCGGCACGATCTTGATAGGGATACGCGCTGTCTTCAATTCGCCTTTTTGCTTTACCCCGGCGTCAGCCATGGCACGTCTCCAGTTGTTTTTGTAATTGCTGAAGCAGTGCTTCGCCTGCTTCTGAAACCGATACGTTAACACCCAAATCACGTAATTGGGTAACCGCCATACCCGCGTAACCACAGGGGTTGATTGCAGCAAAGGGGGTCAAATCCATATCCACATTAAGGCTGACACCGTGATAACTGCAGCCATTGCGGATGCGCAACCCCAGTGCGGCGACTTTAGCTTCGCCCACATACACACCGGGGGCGCCTTCGCGGCGGGCGGCAACAACACCATAGCCGGCAAGCAGGTCGATAACAGCCTGTTCGATTTTATTCACCAGCTCGCGCACTTTAAGATGACGGCGCTGTAAATCAATCAATAGGTAAACCACTACCTGACCCGGGCCGTGATAGGTAATCTGACCACCCCGATCAATCGGGACAACCGGCACACCAATCTCTTTGAGCAGATGCTCGGGTTTGCCAGCCTGCCCCTGGGTGAACACCGGTGGATGCTCTACCAACCAGAGCTCATCCGGCATGGTGGATGCCGCTTCGCCAACACGCGTCAAGGTCTGATCCCGCATCGCGTGCCAGGTGGGCTCATACGGCACCAACCCAAGACGTTTGATGTGCAGCGCCAATGTCACGCTTAGAGCACTACCTTCACGAGCGGGTGACTGGTGAGTGCACGATACAGGTTATCAAGCTGTTCTTTCGATTGCGCGTTGATCGTACAGGTGAGACTCACATACTTACCCGAACTGGATGCCCGCATCTCCATATCTTTACCATCGTAATCAGGTGCAAACTGATGTACAACGGCGAGCACTTCCTGCGCCAGATCATTCTGAGCAAGACCCATAATTTTGAGCGGAAACGCACAGGGAAACTCCAGCAAGGTTTCTGTACCACTACCCACGGGTTCTTTAGGCAAATCAGACGCGTGCGTCATGAGATCTCTCCGTAAAATTATTGGCGAACAGCGATATGCGGCTGGCCACCCAGCGCATCACGAATCTTTGCCTGTACGGCATCAGCTTCCGCGCGCGATGTAAATGGCCCCACCTGTACACGATGCCACGGCGGCTCACTATAGACATGGACTTGCGCAGGCGTCATCCAATCCAGTTCACGCAACAGATGGTTGCGAAGGACTTGGGCATTAAAGCCATTCTGGAATGCGCCCATCTGCACATAGGTGCCCGGCTTCGGCATTTCTTCACCATAGCGCGTCTTATCATCGACTTTGGCTTCGTTAACGGCTTGCGCATCCTGTTTCAGATCGGCATACGTCACACCACTCGCATCGGGAATAATCAGCTCCACACGAACCGGACTACTGCCTTTATCGACATAGCCAAGTTTATAAGCAGCGGTAAACGATAAATCGATAATACGGCCATTATGGAATGGCCCCCGATCATTCACGCGAACAATGACGCTGCGGTTATTTTGCGTATTGGTGACTCGAACGTAGCAAGGTAGGGGCAGCGTCGGGTGCGCTGCTGTCATGGCGAACATGTCGTAGGTGTCGCCGTTGGAGGTTTTCAGCCCATTGAACTTGGTGCCGTACCAGCTACCAATACCCTGCTGTTGAAAAGGCTGCAGCGTGGTCATTGGCGTGAAACTCATACCCAATACGGTGTAAGGCTTATTCGCGGCATTACGCAAGGGTTCCAGACGCGGCGTGGCATTCGGAATCTGATCAATATTTTCCGGAATCTGCGCTGGCAGGCCATCATCTTTATAAAAACCACCGCCCTTGCGCGGATAAGGCTTCATGACATAACCGCCGGTTGTTGGCGCACTCGCAACCGGTTTACGTGCTGGCGCACTAGAACACCCGCTCAGCAAAACCGCCAGCAGGATACCGGCTTGCATTAACAGGGCAGATGTCTTGATCTTCATTAGCGATTCGTCCGGTGCGTTTCTATGCTCATTAGAATACCCAGTCCCGTACACAAGGTCACCAGTGCTGTACCGCCGTAGCTAATAAAGGGGAGTGGCACACCGACTACGGGCAGAATGCCCGACACCATGCCCATGTTGACAAAGGCATAGGTAAAAAAACCCATCGTGATCGAACCCGCCAATAAGCGGTTAAAGGTAGTGCTGGCGCGCAGCGAAATACGCAGGCCGCGTTCAATCAGAAAACCATAGAGCACTACCAGAATCACATTCCCGATCATCCCCCACTCTTCGGCAAATACCGCGAAGATAAAGTCGGTATGTTTTTCTGGAATAAATTCCAGCTGGGCCTGCGTACCGCTCATGTAGCCCTTGCCGATTACTCCACCAGAACCAATCGCAATAGTTGACTGAATGATGTGATAGCCCGAACCTAACGGATCACTGGTTGGGTCAATTAGCGTGAGAATCCGCTTTTGCTGGTAGTCATGCAGAAAGTTCCAGGCAAACGGCGCAACAGCAACCGCTGCACCCGTTAAGCCGCCAATCACCCACCAGGAAAGACCTGCCAGAAAGATGACGTAGAAACCGGCCGAGAACACCAGAATAGCGGTACCGAGATCCGGCTGCTTGGCAATCAGTGCCGATGGCACCAATAGAATCATCAGGGCACCAAAGTATTTGGAGAACCACCGACGATTTTCAAAATGGTGAAAGTACCAGGCCATGGCAAGAGGCATAGCAATTTTCATGATTTCAGAGGGCTGGATTCTCGTAAAGCCCAACGATAGCCAGCGCTTGGCACCATTCACCTTAATACCAAAGAGCATCACCAGTACCAGCAGCACCAAACCAAACAGATACATCGGCCAGGCCAATTGCATCAAACGCTGTGGCGGGATGCGTGCAACAACAAACATCAGGCAAACAGCCGCCGCCATGTTCAATAACTGTGACGGCATACGTTCCTGACCGGACCAGGTTGCCGAGAAAACCGTGAGCAACCCCACCGCCATGAGCAACATCGTTATCCGGAACAGCGGGAAGTCGATATGCTCGGACCAGGCATGAACAAAGCCCCGCCAGTTGATGGAACGGCTCATGGCTTCTTCCTGACTGGCAAAGCCTGAGTGCTCGTAGGCATCCGCACAAAAGGCCCCGGCGTTGGCGTGTTCAATGCTTTCTGTGCGTCGTAGTCATCATCCTGATGGTCAACGTAATTCGCCATATCGCGCGATTCGGGTACGGGCTCGCCCGGCTCATCCGGTGCTGGCCCCTTAGGCACAATCCCTTGCAGGTAATAGTCAAACACCTGGCGCGTAATTGGCGCTGCCGAGGTCGCACCAAAACCCGCGTTTTCAACGATCACCGCCAGGGCAATCTTTGGTTTGTCGGCGGGTGCGAAGGCAATGAACAACGCGTGATCTCGCAAAAATTCTTTGGTGCCACCGTGTGAATAGTTGCCACCGTTGAGACTAAATACCTGCGCCGTCCCGGTCTTGCCGGCGGCAACGTACTTGGCACCGGCAAAGGCTTTGGTACCCGTACCTTCTTTATTCACACCAATCATGGCGTTCTTGATCACTTCGACGTGCTCGGGTTTCAACGCAACTTCATGCGTCTTTTCTAACGGAATTTCGCGCACACCGCCTGATCGCACATCGCTAATGCTGCGCACCAGGTGCGGCTTATAGCCGACACCATTGTTCGCCAGGATGGCCGTTGCCTGCGCAAGCTGCATCATGGTGTACGAGTTATAGCCCTGCCCAATGCCGATCGAAATTGTTTCGCCGGCATACCATTTCTGTTGTTCCGGGCGTTTGAAGCGACGCTGCTTCCAGGCTTCTGAAGGCAGAATACCGCGCGACTCGCCGTCAATATCAATACCGGTCTTACTACCGAACCCCATCTGACCCATAAAGTCGGCAATGCCGTTGATGCCCCAGTCATTGGCCAGAGTGTAGTAATAGGTATCGCAAGAGTGAACAATCGAGGTATACATGTTCACCATGCCATGGCCGCCCTTTTTATCATCGCGGAAGGTATGGTTGCCAAAGTTGAAGTAGCCCGGGTCGCTAATAGCCTGCTGTGGTGTCCGTTTGCCCGCTGTTAGAGCGCCCAGCGCCATAAAGGGCTTGAACGTAGAGCCCGGCGGGTATGCCCCGTAAATTGCACGGTTGAGCAGCGGTTTGTTGATATCGGTATTCAGCACGTCCCAATCATCACTACGGATACCATCAACAAATAAATTGGGATCGTACGTTGGCATGGAAACCAGCGCCAGAATCTCGCCATTTTCCGGATCTATCGCGACCAGCGCACCACGGCGTTTGCCGAAGGCCGTTTCGGCCACTTGCTGCAACTTGGCATCAATCGTCAGATTCAGGTTATTGCCGGACACAGGCGGTGTTCGTGACAACACACGAATACCACGACCACCCGCGTCGACCTCAACACTTTCGAAACCGCTCACGCCATGCATTTCAAATTCGTAGCGCTGCTCCAGGCCTGCTTTACCAATGTGGTCAGTCCCTCGATAGTTAGCCGCCTGGCCTTCCTCATCTATACGCTCCAGATCCTTGGTATTGATACGGCCCATGTAACCCAGGGCATGCGAGGCCGTTTCACCCAGCGGATAACTACGGAACAGGCGCGCGCGCACTTCCACCCCGGGGAATCGATAGCGCTGCGCAGCAAAGCGCGCAACTTCTTCTTCGGTTAAACGGGAGCGAATCGGGATCGATTCAAAGGTCTTGGCTTCACGTAATAGCTGTTTGAAACGACGCTTGTCTTTACCTTCGATGGTCACCACCTTCGACAACTCATCGATGGTTTGATCAATCGGACCGGCCCGCCCCGGCACAATCTCCAACGTATACGCCGAAGTATTGGTGGCCATGAGCACGCCGTTGCGGTCGAAAATCAGGCCTCGATTCGGTACGACCGGCACTAGGGTTAACCGATTGTCTTCGGCACGTGTCGTGTAGTAACTGTTCTGAATCACGCCCAACCAGAAAAAGCGCAAAACCAGGATAAAGAAAGCGATCAACATGATCACCGAGGCGGTGCTTAACCGACCCTGAAATTTCTGGCTGGCGTCCCGGTCTTCGAAGTGCGCCATGAACTAAATTGGCCGCTCGAAGTCCCGGTCATTCGACAGGAACTGCGGCAACATCAGCAGGTATGTTGCTGGCACCCAGAGCGCAACGGTGGCAAAGGGCTGCACAAAATAAAACAGACTTGGCAATTCGTCGCCGGCAAACCAACGAACCATAACCTGCAAGCAGGCACCAATAAAAATAATCGGTAACACGCTGACCAATTGTTGCTTCAATGGCAACCAGAGAATTCGGTGTGCCAATACGCGACCTGCATAAGACATCAGCACATAAGCCAACGCATGCTGTCCCATCAGGCTGCCATCGACCACGTCCATCAAGATACCCAGCACAAATGCTGTACCAGTACCCACTACCAGCGGCGAACGAATCGACCAGAATACAACGACCAGCGCCACCCAATCCGGAAACCATGGCCAGAACGATGTTGGCAACAAATTCAGGAAGAAGGCCAGCAGCAAGGTCAACCGGATGAATCCCGGTCGAGCCGGGCGCAGGAGACGAGATGATTGGAAATCAATCTGCATGGTTACTGCGCCTTACGTTTCTTCTTGGACATCGTCGTGCCCGTTGCCTGGTCTGCCGGACGGTCTAATGATGCCGGGCGATCGGTCGGCAAAGTCACCGGTTCCAGCAGCAGCACTTCACCATAACGACCCATGCCTGCGGCAGGCGTCAGAATAAATTTAGAGAAGATGCCGTTTGGATCACTTTCCAAACTCTCGACTTTACCCACGCGCAATCCGCGTGGATAAATACCATCAATGCCGGAGGTGACGATCCAGTCACCCACCTGTACATCGGCATTGGATGACATGTAGCGCATCTCCAGACGTCCATCACCCGTACCAAACACCACTGTGCGCAAACCATTGCGCACTACCTGCGCCGGGATCGATTGATTCCGGTCAGTCAGCAGCGTCACTTCAGCATAATCTGGTGCGACACGCGTGACCTGACCCACAACGCCCTGATCATCAACAACAGGCTGACCCTCGATCACGCCTTGATCAGTACCCCGGTCAAGAATCACGCGACGATTAAACGGGTCGCGCGCACTATAAAGAATGGTCGCCGGTTGTACGCGTGCACCCAACGCACGTTTTGTTTCCAATAGCTTGCGCAGGTAGAGGTTTTCCGCCTCCAGCACTTGCAGCTGTTGTGTCTTTTCCGCATCGACTAAACGCGCCTGACGCAAAGCGGTATTTTCCTGGCGCACCTGATCCAGCGTGACCGCATATTCATCGACAGTGGTCAGTGCAATCACCGGCCACTGCACCACCTGCTTGAGAGGCGCGGTGACATAGGTCAGCGCCAGACGCATCGGTTCCAGATAACGGAAACGATCATCCAGCACCAACAAGGAAATCGACGTACAGACGTACAGAATCAACAGGGCCAGCGGAGCTGGCCCTTGTTTAAATAACGGAGGGGGTTGGTGATCCAGTCCCGACATCAGAATTCTCCGCCAGATCTCTATATGATCCGGCGACTATTCTTATTCGCTGGCGAACACGTTACCCAGTTTGTCCATCTTCTCGAGAGCGATACCGCAACCACGGACCACGCAGGTCAGCGGATCTTCAGCTACCATCACTGGCAGACCGGTTTCTTCGCGCAGTAGACGATCAAGATCACGCAACAAGGCGCCACCGCCCGTGAGAATCAGGCCACGCTCGGCAATATCGGCACCCAGCTCTGGCGGGGTTTGTTCCAGCGCCTGCTTCACCGCGGTAACGATCTGGTTGGTTGGTTCCGACAGCGCTTCGAGCATTTCGTTCGAAGTCACGGTAAAGGTACGTGGAATACCTTCGGCCAGATTACGACCCTTCACTTCCATCTCCATGACTTCAACGCCAGGGAACGCCGTACCAATTTGCTTCTTGATGTTTTCTGCGGTGGTTTCACCGATCAGCATGCCGTAGTTGCGACGGATGTAGTTGATGATCGACTCATCGAACTTGTCACCACCCACACGCACCGATGTCGAGTACACCATACCGCCCAGCGAGATCACGCCCACTTCGGTGGTACCACCACCGATATCAACGACCATCGAACCCGTGGCGTCTTCAACCGGCAGGCCGGCACCAATCGCGGCGGCCATCGGTTCTTCAATCAGATACACCTGCGATGCACCGGCGCCCAGTGCCGATTCGCGAATCGCACGGCGCTCAACCTGCGTCGAGCCACACGGCACGCAAATGATGATGCGTGGCGATGGCGCAAACATACGCACGTCGTGCACGCGCTTGATGAACTGCTTGAGCATCTGCTCGGTTACCGTAAAGTCGGCGATCACGCCGTCTTTCATCGGGCGAATCGCGTTAATGCTGCCCGGTGTTTTACCCAGCATCATCTTGGCTTCTTTACCAACCGCTTCAATCGATTTACGTGCGCTCGGGCCGCCGTCCGTACGAATGGCAACAACCGAAGGCTCATCGAGCACGATACCTTTGCCACGCGAATAAATTAGCGTATTGGCCGTACCCAGATCGATAGCCAGGTCGTTAGAAAACATTCCGCGAAACAGTCCGAACATGAAACACTCCAAATCTAGAATAAGGGCATGCGCGCCGAATCTGTCATTCGCGCTGCAATGCAGCAGGGCACCAGAACTGAACCCCGACCAAACCACGTATAATACCGCAAATTCAAGGGGATATTCCAAGGTATGCCTTAAGCATATCCCCGGGCTTGGCGACCCAATTTCGCCGCCTCAGCCAACCTTTGGCGGGTTGAGGCAAATTCCACGCTTATCGACGGCAACCGCAGATTCACATCATGGCTTTTACCCCTGAAGACGTACAAAGACTGGCCAAACTGGCCCGAATTGAGCTCAATACCGAGCAAGTCTCGGCCACTTTAGGCCATCTGGACAATATTTTCGGCATGATCGCCGATCTTCGCCAGGTGAATACCGAAGGCATTGCCCCTATGGCCCATGCCTGCAACGTGGCACAACGCCTACGCACCGACGCTGTAACCGAAGGCAGCCTAGAGCAACGCGATCGTTGCCTGGCGCTCGCACCAGAAGCCGAAGCCGGCCTTTTTCTGGTACCAAAGGTGATCGAATGATTAATCGCAGCCTTAAAGAGCTGGGCGCCGCCCTGGCCGCCAAGCAGGTTTCCAGCCTGGAACTCACCGACCTCTTTCTGGGGCGCATCGCCCAGCACAACCCGCTGATTAATGCCTTTGTCACCGTTGACGAAGAAAAATCCCGCGCTGCAGCCAAAGCCGCCGACGCTGCCCGCGCCGCCGGCAATGCCGGCCCGCTGACGGGTGTGCCGATCGCCCATAAAGACATCTTCTGTCAGGACGGCTGGCGCACCACCTGCGGTTCTCGCATGCTGGAAAACTTTATCGCCCCTTACAACGCCACAGTGATCGAGCGTTGTAATGAGGCCGGCCTGGTACCGCTGGGCAAGGTGAACATGGATGAATTTGCCATGGGCTCCTCTAACGAAACGTCTTATTACGGCCCAGTCCGCAACCCTTGGGATACCGATCGCGTACCCGGTGGTTCATCGGGTGGTTCGGCCGCTGCGGTGGCTGCACGCCTGGCCCCTGCCGCAACCGGTACCGACACCGGCGGTTCGATTCGCCAACCGGCTGCGCTGTGTGGCCTCACCGGTTTGAAGCCTTCGTATGGCACCGTCTCGCGCTGGGGCATGATCGCATTTGCTTCGTCGCTGGATCAGGCTGGCCCCATGGCCGCTTCGGCCGAAGACTGCAGCCTATTACTGAATGCCTTCGCCGGTTTTGATGCGAAGGATTCCACTAGCCTGGAGCGTGACAACGAGGACTACACCCGTTCACTCGATCAGCCACTCAAAGGCTTGCGCATTGGTCTGCCGAAAGAGTTCTTTGGTGCCGATGGCGATGCCGCCACCATGGCTGCAATCGAAGCCGCCCTAGCCGAGTACCGCAAGCTAGGTGCCGAAACCGTAGAAGTGTCACTGCCATCGATTAGCCAATCCGTCTCTGCCTATTACGTGATCGCCCCGGCTGAAGCCAGCTCAAATCTGTCGCGTTTTGACGGTGTACGTTACGGCTATCGCGCGCCAGAATATAGCGACCTTAACGACATGTACGCCAAGTCGCGTGCGCAGGGTTTCGGTGAAGAAGTAAAGCGCCGCATACTGATTGGCACCTACGTGCTATCGCACGGTTACTACGACGCCTACTACCTGCAAGCACAACGCATTCGCCGTCTGATCGCCAGCGATTTTGACGCGGCGTTCAAGCACTGTGATGTCATCGCCAGCCCAACGACACCGGGTGCGGCTTTCAAGTTCGGTGAAAAGTCTGCCGATCCAGTACAGATGTATCTATCCGACA
>CAZGHR010000009.1:17014-19805 GCA_964525545.1 uncultured Dechloromonas sp. | reverse complement strand
GCTTTCAAGTTCGGTGAAAAGTCTGCCGATCCAGTACAGATGTATCTATCCGACATCTACACCATTGGCGTTAACCTGGCCGGCATTCCGGCGCTGTCGCACCCCTGTGGCGAAATCAACGGCCTGCCCACCGGCATGCAACTGATTGGCCCGTACTTCAGCGAACATCGCCTGTTGAACGTTGCACACCAATATCAGCAAGTCACCGACTGGCATCGTCGCACGCCAGCTGCCTTCGCCTGATTCACGTATCAAGACCAGAGAGCCCACTATGACCTGGGAAGTTGTCATCGGCATCGAAACGCATGCCCAACTCGCCACCCAATCGAAAATCTTTTCGGGGGCATCCACCGCCTTCGGCGCCGAACCGAATGTGCAAACCAGCCTGATCGACCTGGCCATGCCGGGTGTGTTGCCCGTGGTGAATCGCGAAGCCGTTGGCTGTGCCATCCGCTTCGGTCTGGCTGTCGGCGCCAAGATCGATCAACAATCCATCTTTGCCCGTAAGAACTATTTCTACCCGGATCTGCCCAAGGGTTACCAGATCAGTCAGTTTGAAAACCCCGTCGTCGTGGGTGGCCAGATCGTGCTGCAACTGGGCCAGGGCGAAGATGCCGTTGAAAAGATTGTTAACCTGACACGCGCGCACATGGAAGAAGATGCCGGCAAATCGCTGCACGAAGATTTCCATGGCCGTACTGGTGTCGACCTGAATCGTGCGGGCACGCCGCTATTGGAAATTGTGTCCGAACCGGAAATGCGTTCATCGGCCGAGGCTGTTGCTTACGCCCGGGCACTGCACAGCCTGGTGCGCTGGATCGGCATTTGTGATGGCAACATGCAGGAAGGTTCCTTCCGCTGTGACGCCAACGTATCGGTACGCAAACCGGGCCAGCCATTCGGCACCCGCCGTGAAATTAAAAACCTCAACTCCTTCCGCTTCATGCAGCAAGCCATCGACTTTGAAGTCCAATGGCAAATTAATGAACTGGAAGAAGGCCGCGCCATTCAGCAAGCGACTGTGCTGTTCGACCCTGACACCGGCGAGACCCGCGCCATGCGCACCAAAGAAGATGCGATGGATTATCGCTACTTCCCGGATCCGGATCTCTTGCCTGTTGCCATTAGCGACGAATGGATCGATCGTGTACGTGGCGAAATGCCAGAGCTGCCGCAAGCCATGCGCGAACGCTTCCAGACCCTGGGGCTCTCGGCATATGATGCCGCCGCCGTAACGGCATCACTAGAGATTGCACGTTACTACGAAGGCACCCTCAAGGTTGCAGGCAACGCGCAAGCCAAAGTGTCAGCTAACTGGATTATGGGCGAGCTATCGGCACGCCTTAACCGCGAAGGTCTCGATATCGAAGCTGCGCCAGTGAGCTCGGAACAATTGGGCGGCCTTATCGCCCGCATTGCCGACCAAACCATTTCCAACGCCATTGCCAAGAAGGTATTCGACGCGCTGTGGCAAGGTCAGGGCAAGAGCGCCGATGAGATCATCGAAGCACAAGGCCTGAAGCAGATCACCGACACCGGCGCCATTGAAGCGCTGGTCGACGAAGTCATCGCCGCTAACCCGGGCAACGTGGCCGAGTTCAAAGCCGGTAAAGAAAAAGCGCTCAATGCGCTGGTCGGCCAGATCATGAAGGCCGCCAAGGGCAAAGCCAACCCGCAACAGGTGAATGATCTGCTGAAGAAGAAACTCGGCTAATCAGACACAGCACAAACAAAAAGGCCGCTCTTTTGAGCGGCCTTTTTAATGTCGGGCTATGTCAGATTACACCCCGTACTGCTCGCGATACGCCGCAACCGCCGGACGATGGCTGGCCATATCAGGATTGTCCTTGAGGAAGTCGAGCAGATCCCCCAGGTTGGCGATGGCAATCACCGGGATCCCGTAAGAAGCCGAGACTTCCTGCACTGCCGACAATTCGCCCGTGCCACGTTCCATACGATCCAGCGCAATCAGCACCCCGGCCGGGGTGGCACCCTGATTACGGATCAGCTCAACGGATTCTCGTACCGAAGTGCCGGCTGAAATGACATCATCAACGATGAGCACACGTCCTTTGAGCGGCGCACCGACGATGGTGCCACCTTCGCCATGGTCTTTGGCTTCTTTACGGTTGAATGCGTACGGAAAGTTATGACCCTGTTGCGCCAGAATCACCGAGATAGCAGCCACGAGCGGAATACCTTTATAGGCTGGACCGAATAACATGTCGAACTGCAAACCGGATTCGATCAAACGACCGGCGTAGAACTCGGAGAGTTTGGCCAGCGCGGCGCCATCCTGGAACAGGCCAGAATTAAAGAAGTACGGCGACAGGCGACCAGCCTTGGTCTTGAATTCACCAAAACGCAGGACGTTCTGATCTAGGGCGAAACGGATGAAATCGTGGCTGAGTATCGACATGAAAAACTTTCTTCGGTTTCTGAAACAATGCATGCATTATCTCAAGAACTTGCCCGATAGCCATCGCAATTCTCTTGATTAAATCATTCGGTCAATCAGCTCCACCCAGTGGCGTACCGGCACATCGGTGCCCGACTGCAGATGATTAATACAGCCCACGTTCCCCGAAACAATTTCCTGCGGCTCGGTTTTGAGGATGTTCGTGAGCTTACGGCTCAGCAATTCTTGCGAAAGCGCCGGTTGCAGAATGGCATAGGTGCCGGCAGAACCACAGCACAAATGGCTGTCCTGGCAGAGGCGCACAGTCACACCTAAGCCGCCCAGCAAGCTTTCTACCGGGCCACGGATTTTCTGGCCATGCTGCAGCGTACA
>CAZGHR010000009.1:0-16914 GCA_964525545.1 uncultured Dechloromonas sp. | reverse complement strand
CGCCCAGCAAGCTTTCTACCGGGCCACGGATTTTCTGGCCATGCTGCAGCGTACACGGTGGGTGATAGGTCACGCGCTCAGGGATTACCCTCTGGCGTTTGCTTTGCGCCAGCGTGCCAATCTGTGCCGCATAGCCCGGCAGAATTTCACTCACGTCCTTAGCCATCGCCGCAATGCGTTTAGCTTTGTCAGCATAGGCCGGATCGTGCGCCAGTATCTCGGCATAGTCTTTAATCATCACACCGCAACCGGATGCGTTGATCACAATGGTGTCGAGACCATTCTCAACATGCGGCCACCAAGCATCAATGTTGCGCTTCATCTGGGCCTCGGCCCCGTGATAGTCGTTCAGGTGCTGACGAATCGCGCCACAGCACTCGGCATCCGACGCAATGATCAGTTCGATGCCGAGTTTGTCAAACACCCGTGCGGTTGCCGCATCGACATTCGGCATCATGGCTGGTTGCACACAACCCACATGAAGCAGCATTTTGGTTTTATGGTGAGCCCGCGGCCACTCGCCAGCGGCCGGTGCCAGCTGGATTTTTTTCTTCAGCGCTGCCGGCAGCAACGGGCGCACAGTGCGGCCTGCACCCAGAAGAAATGCAAACACATGGCGGCGGCTCAAGGTTTCGCGCATCAACCAGCGTTGAACGCGTTGCGACAACGGACGCACGACGCGTTCGTCGACATAGCGGCGGCCGATATCCACCAGGCGGCCGTAACGCACACCCGATGGGCAAGTGGATTCGCAGTTCCGACAGGTGAGGCAGCGATCCAGATGACTCTGGGTCTTGGCGGTTACCGGTGCGCCTTCCACCATTTCTTTCATCAGGTAGATACGACCACGCGGGCCATCGAGCTCGTCACCCAGCACCTGATAGGTTGGGCACGTGGCGGTACAGAAGCCACAGTGCACACATTTGTTAACAATGGTCTTGAATGCACCGATGTCGGCATCATTCTGGAATTCGGGAACAATCTTGATCTGCATGACGACCTCAGAGACCCTGATACAAACGGCCGGGATTAAAAATCCCCTGCGGATCGAAAGTCTGTTTCAAACGGCGATGAACCGCCATTAAGGCAGGCACGGGCTGCGCGAAAGTTTCGCCTTCACCATGCTGGTTGTTGAACCGAACGGCATGGCCGCCCAGCGCTTGTGCAGCATCACGAATGACGTCCGCGCGCGCATCGCTCCAGAGCCAGCGCTGTGCACCGCCCCACTCAATCAATTGATGATGTGCGCCGGGCACTTGCTCGGCGGCAACCACCGGCGCAATCGCCGGCAGCGACAGACGCCACAACGTCTGGCCTGCGTTCATTTCATTCGCGTCACAGAAAAAGGCGTGTGTCTGATCGCGCAGGCTATCCCAGAAGGCATCTGCCGTTGCGGCATCCAGCTGCTCACCCCCCATGCTCTGAACCGCCGAATCAACGGCCGCACGTGCACCGCTCAAACGGACATAGAGCGCGCCGTTTTCCCAGGCGCTGGCCGTTAACGGCAAAGGCTTGCCGGACCATTCGTTCACCTGTTGGATGCCGGCTGCTTCCGAGAGCTCGAAACGCAAGGTGGCACGCGCTGGTGCAAACGGCAACACCTTGAGCGACACTTGCGAGATCAGGCCGAGCACACCCATTGAACCCGTCATGAGGCGCGATACGTCATAACCCGCCACATTTTTCATGACCTGACCACCAAACTTGAGCACATCGCCTTTGCCATCGATAACATGCATACCGAGCACGAAATCGCGCACACCACCAATAAACGGGCGTCCCGGACCAGACAACGCGGTGGCAATGGCACCGCCTAACGTCGCCTCTGGTGCATAACGCGGTGGTTCAAAAGCCAGCATCTGGCCACGCTCAGCTAATACGGCTTCAATATCCGCAAGCGTCGAACCGCAGCGGGCTGTAATCACAAGTTCCGCCGGGTCATAATCAACAATACCGCGGTGACCGCTCGTTGCCAGCGAACGCTGTGCAATAGTCGGATTGCCATACCAACGTTTGCTACCTGAACCTTCGATATTCAATGGGCACTGAGTTGCCGCAGCATCGCGGATCTGTGCAACGAACTCCTGAGTTAGATCTGTCATATCAATACGTCCAGCCTAGAAGCGCGGCAGATCGGCATGCGGCATCTGGCCACGATGCACATGCATCCGGCCATACTCGGCACACCGGTGCAGCGTTGGAATCACCTTGTCCGGATTGAGCAATTTGGCAGGATCAAACGCGGCTTTAACGCCAAAGAAGGCATCACGTTCTTTCTCTTTAAACTGCACGCACATGGTGTTGATCTTTTCGATACCGACACCATGCTCACCAGTCACTGTACCGCCCAGGGCCACACAGGCTTCCAGAATTTCATTACCGAAATCTTCAGCACGGTGCCACTGATCTTCGTCCGAACCGTCGAACAGAATCAGCGGATGCATGTTGCCATCGCCGGCATGAAACACGTTCATGCACCGCAAGCCATAGCGCTCTTCCATTTCCTTGATCTGGTTGAGCAAGGTTGCGATGTGCTTCTTAGGAATCGTGCCATCCATGCAGTAATAGTCTGGCGAAATCCGTCCCGCCGCCGGGAACGCATTTTTACGCCCGCTCCAGAAGCGCATCCGCTCGGCTTCGCTTTCCGATACCTGGATACGAGTTGCGCCTGACTGACGCAGCACTGCGCTCATGCGCGCGATTTCTTCTTCTACTTCTTCTGCCGTGCCATCGGACTCGCACAGCAGAATGGCTTCTGCGTTCAAGTCGTAACCGGCATGTACAAATTCTTCAACCGCCCGCGTGGCCGGCTTATCCATCATTTCCAGCCCCGCCGGAATCAATCCTGCCGCAATGACGTCGGCCACCGCATTACCGGCTTTGGTCATATCGTCAAAACTGGCCATGATGACGCGCGCGACCGGTGGCTTCGGTATCAGGCGAACGGTAACCTCGGTCACGACCGCAAGCATGCCTTCACTACCAATCATCACGCCCAATAGATCCAGGCCGGGCGCATCCAGTGCCTCGGTGCCAAATTCAACAACCTCACCATCCATCAGCACGGCACGCACTTTAATCACGTTATTAACGGTGAGGCCGTATTTCAAACAGTGCACGCCACCGGAGTTTTCTGCCACGTTGCCGCCAATTGAGCAGGCGATCTGGCTTGATGGATCCGGTGCATAGTACAAATCATAAGGTGCTGCCGCATCTGAAATCGCCAGATTACGTACGCCAGGCTGCAACACCGCTCGACGACTGAGCGGGTTTACGTCCAGAATTTTATTGAGTTTAGCCGTTGAAAGGACCACGCCTTCGGCCATGGGCATGGCGCCCCCGGACAAGCCTGTGCCTGCGCCCCGTGGAACCACCGGCACGGCATTTTCGCGACATATCTTCAAGACTGCCTGAACCTGCGTTTCGTCTTCAGGCAAAGCCACTGCCAGAGGCAGGGTGCGATAAGCCGCTAAACCATCGCACTCGTAGGGGGCAGTATCTTCCTTTTGCCAAAGCACATTGGTTGCCGGCAGTACGCTTTGTAGCGCCTGAACCAATCTTTGCCGTTTAGCGTTCATGACGCCCCTTTATTTGCTGTAAGTGTGAGCCCTACTCGTGGGCTTTCAACAAATTATAAAAAACACGCAGGCACCACACTATGAAAGTTTTTCTGCTAATGCATGAGATTTATTCAGCCGTCTGCCCTAAAGAGTTCACCAACCATTCAATAAAAGCTGCGCACTCCCAACGTTCCGAAACACCCGGTTTCCAGCTCAGGTAATGATGATTGGGTGCGGCAACCGTACGGTCCGACAGGCGCACCAATCGTCCGGTCTCTAGCCACGCAGCCCCCAAGGTCGTACGCGCCAGGCACACCCCTAATCCGGCTGCCGATGCATCATAGAGCATGCCAAGATCATTAAATTTTGCCGTGGTCTGCAAGCGTGTCTTGTCCAGTTTGCAGCTATCAAACCAGGTTTCCCAGGGTTCCAGTTCACTGTGAATCAGCAAAGCCCTAGCGACCTGTTCCTCATTGTCAAACCCACCCAGACTCCCGACTTCGTTCAGATAGTTGGGGCTACAGACCGGTGTCGCATGATCTGACAAGAGGTGTACTGATTCGCGGTCTGCAAACGGACCAACCCCAAAGCGCACTTCGAGATCAGTTTCCTGAGAAACCACATTGAATAGCGGTATCGAGACCTGCAATACCAGATCAATTTCAGGATAGGCGTACCGGAATAACGGTAGACGCGGCATTAGAATCTGCCGGGAAAAGGTAGGCGTTACCGCAATCCGTAATTGGGTTCGTGCATCTTGTGTGGCGGCAGGTTCGGCAACCTGGAGAATCGCCAGCGCCTCACGCACCCGCTTGAGATAAGCCTCACCTTCTGGCGTTAAGCTGAAATCTTTGCGTACAAACAGTTTGAATTTAAGCTGCGTCTCAATCTGGCGAATCCGGTGACTGATTGCGCTGGGCGTAATGTGCAACTCGTCTGCCACCTGCGTGACGTTTCGGTGTCGTGCCAGCGCTTCGAACGCCAGCAATCCCTGAATATTCGGAACGCGAGGAATGATTGCCATCGTCGGTTACCCTTCCTGCCCAGACAACCGCTCAAGCAGTTTCAACACCGCAATCGAATCTTCCTCACCCAGACCGGAACCCACCATCGCCTTATACATCTGTGCCGTTGCCGCAGAGGCTGGTAAATAAAGGCCAAGGTCATGCGCTGTCTGCATCACGATATTCATGTCTTTCTCATGCATCCAGCTCTTGAAGCCCGGCTTGAAATTGCGGTCGATCATGCGTTGCCCATGATTCTCGAGAATTTTGGAACCGGCAAATCCACCCATCAATGCTTCTCGTACTTTTGCGGGATCAGCGTCGTTCTTTTTAGCAAAGGCCATCGCCTCTGCAACTGCGAGTACGCCGACACCGGTCAGAATCTGATTAGCCGCTTTCGCCACCTGGCCAGCCCCTGAAACACCAATGTGCACCACATTCTTGCCCATACAGGCAAACAGCGGCGCCACTTTGTCGAAAGCCGCTTTATCGCCACCCACCATAATTGACAGGGTACCCGCCACCGCGCCTACTTCACCACCCGATACGGGCGCATCCAGAAATGTCACGCCCTGGGCTGCCAGATCAGCACCGATGCTTTTGGCAGCCGCCGGCGGAATCGTGCTCATATCAACCGCAATCAGCCCGGGTCGCTTGCTCTGCACCACACCCTGGCTACCGAGCATCACCTCGCGCACATCCGGCGCATCGGCCACCATCGAAAAGACTACATCGGCTACCGCTGCAACAGCAGCCGGACTTTCAGCACCCTGCGCACCGGCCTCGATCAACGGTGCCATCGATTCCTTGCGGCGCGCCCAGACAGTCACTTCATTACCGGCTTTCAACAGGTTCAGCGCCATTGGGCGACCCATGATGCCTAAACCAACAAAACCGACGCGCATAGCGACTCCTGAATCAAGGATAATGTGATGCAGTTTCTCACAGTCTACGACCCACTGAACATGCGCATTATCTCTGCCAACCTCAATGGCATCCGTTCTGCCTGGAAAAAGGGCTTTGCCGAATGGCTTGCCACCCAGAATGCTGACGCCGTCTGCACCCAGGAAGTGCGTGCCACACTCAAAGACATGGCCAAAGACGGCACCATGGAGAACCCCTGCGGCCTCACCGGCTACTGGCATCTCGCTGAGCGCCCCGGCTATAGCGGTGTTGGCATCTGGACGCCACATCAGCCGACACAAATTACCCAGGGCATTGGCCACCCCGACTTTGATGCCGAAGGCCGCTATCTGGAACTCGACCTAGGCAAAGTCACGGTTGTTTCGCTCTATCTACCCTCTGGTTCCAGCTCTCCAGAACGCCAGACTGCCAAATTTCATTTCATGGATGAATTTCTGCCGCGCATGAAGGCGCTTAAGGATTCCGGGCGCGAAGTGATTATCTGTGGCGACTGGAATATTGCCCATAAAGAACAAGACCTTAAGAACTGGAAATCCAACCAGAAAAACTCCGGTTTCCTGCCAGAAGAGCGCGCCTGGATGACCCAGCTACTCGATGAGCTCGGCTGGGTCGATGTTTACCGCGCCGTGCATCCCGAGACCACCAGTGAGTGCTACACGTGGTGGAGCAATCGCGGCCAGGCTTATGCCAATAATGTCGGTTGGCGTATTGATTACCAGATTGCCACACCGGGCATCGCTGCCAAAGCACGTTCTGCATCGGTTTATAAAGATCAGAAGTTCTCGGACCATGCACCACTCGTGATTGATTACGACTGTGCGCTTTAAATCATCCCTCATTGCCAGCGCCTCACGTTAAGCGTAGGCTAAGTTTACGGATGCAAGATAAGCATTCGTGAAGACACATTCAGAAAGGATTCACATGTCGAACACCACCGCCTCCAAAGAAAAACTCGTAGCCGACCTGAAACTGGTTGTTGCTGATACTGAAGAGTTGTTGCGCGCTACCGCTGGTCAGGCTGGCGAGAAAGTGACCGAATTACGTGGTCGTTTGGAGAAGCGTCTACAAGACGCCAAGGTATCGCTCGCCGATGCCCAGGCGTACGCGACAGAGAAAGCCAAAGCAGCAGCACACGCTGCCGATGACTTTGTACAGACCGAACCATGGAAGGCCGTAGGCATTGCAGCGGCACTGGGTCTGGCACTCGGCGTGCTGATTGGCCGCCGTTAATCGACTGCGTTTCTCTACATGAAACTGCTCGACGCAGCACGCGATCAGCTTCGCCAGGTACTCGGGGTGGTGCAAACCCGCCTCGAGTTGCTCGGCCTTGAGCTCGCCGATGCACGCGACCATCTGGTTGCCCTTTTTGCCTTTACGGCGGTGGCCGTATTTTTTTCCGGCGTCACCGTTGTTACCTTGCTTGCCTGGCTCGTCTTAGCGTACTGGGAGCAGCGTCTCGCTATTCTTGGTGGTGCAACAGGACTTTTTGCACTCTTCGCGCTACTCGCCATCTGGCGTGCCAGTTCACATGCCAAAGCGGGTGCCGACATTTTTTCCGATAGCTTGCAGGCACTGCAAACCGATCGGGCAGCACTCAGGCCACCCGCTCAAGATGCCCATGTCAGCGCTGACTGAACGCGCCGTCCAACGTGGGCGCCTGCTAGAACGCATTAACCAGCAACGCACGGCGCTTGCGCTCAGCTGCGCACCGGTGGTCGATGCCTTAAACGCAGCCGACCACGTGGTTGAAGGCGCCGAACGCGCCCGCCGCTGGATTGGCGAGAACCCGATCGTGGTGGGTATTGGTCTTTTTGTGCTGGTACTCTGGCGCCCCAAAGGTGCCTTAAAACTGGCGAGCAAGGGATTACTCGGTTGGCGCACACTCCGTCTTATCCGCCAGAAGCTCGGCCCATTATTAGCCTAAGCGTCAGCGGACCAGATTCCCTGATCGATCAACTGGCGCGTTGCCGCTTCTGACCAACCCCGATTCGCAGCGGGTGATGCCGGGCTCGGGTGTAACACACGGCCAATGCGTGGTTGATGCTGGCATGACGCTAACGCCCGCATAGCCTGCGCCTCAGCATAGGCACCCACACCCACCACCCAGTCAGGCTGCATTGTCTGCACCAATGTACGTAGATGTTCATCGCAAGCAGCGATTACCGGCGCCATCTCTGCAGCCGGCAATTTGTCGGGTGTGACGTTGCGCGCATGATCAAAAAACGCCAGCGGGCAATAGTTGGCCACGAAATGCTCGGCGAAAAACGCTTCCGGTGTACCAAACCGGTCGCGAAACAGACCCCATAAACGCCGGCCGCTCACTTCCGATCGGGTACAGGCCCAACCTTCGATGGGGCGCTTGGGATTCATATGCAAAGGTTGTTGAATGGGTGCGTCAATCCGTAGCCACTCATGAGCGATGCCCACCTCGCCAAAAGGCACGCCAATCTGCACCATGCCGAAAGGCCCCGGATTCATCCCCAGAAAAATCACACGGCGTGGTTGTGGCCGCCCGCCCCATTGCGTTAGATATTGCGTATGCGCCGCACCCGCATAATCGAGCGGGTTATACACATGCGTCACCGGGGTAGAAAACGACAAACCGTCCAACTGCGCAGACAGCGTTCCGGCTGCTGCGATCAGCTTCTGTGCACTCATGTGGCACGTGCCTCGCTGGCCGTTCCCCTATCATCGCCGGACCACGGCGCCACTTTAAATAGCAGCAACATGCCGGGAATGGCGAGAAACGCACATAACCAGAAGAAGCCATACCAGCCAATCTGCTCAACCAACCACCCAGCCGATGCGTTCACCAACGTACGCGGCACTGCCGCCAGGCTGGTAAACAACGCAAACTGTGTTGCGGTGTAGGCACGATTCGTCGAGCGCGCAATAAAGGCCACGAAAGCAGCGGTACCCAGACCCACGCCCAGGGCTTCAAAACCAATGACTAACGCCAGGCTCGCCAGCTCTGAGGGTCCAATCGAGGCTTGCGGACCCGCCGCTGCCAGCCAGGCGAAACCGAAAATTGATACGACTTGCACGACACCGAACAACCAGAGTGCGCGATTAATGCCCAGCTTGACCATCCATAATCCGCCGAGCAAGCCGCCAATCACTGCTGGCCAGAGCCCAGCGTTTTTGGCCACCAAGCCGATATCGCTCTTGGCGTAACCCATGTCGAGATAAAACGGTGTGGCCAATGCCGTACACAGCGAATCACCGAGCTTGTAGCAGAAAATAAACGCCAGCACCGTTAACGCACTCTTCCAGCCCGCACGCGCCATGAATTCATTAAAGGGTTCGACAACGGCCTGTTTGAGGGTGCGCGGTGCCAGATCATCTCCCCGTGGTTCGCTAACCCAGAATGTCGCGATAACACCAGGCAACATGAAAGCCGCCGTAATCCAGAAAACCTCTGGCCACGGCAAATGATCGGCCAGAATCAACGACACGGAACCCGGTACGAGGCCAGCAACACGGTACGCATTCACGAAAACGGAATTGCCCAGACCGAGTTCCTCATCGGAAAGCAACTCGCGACGAAAAGCATCCAGCGCAATATCCTGCGTTGCCGAAAACACCGCCACTAATGCGGCGATCAACATGATGGTGCTGATTTCCGTATGCGGATCAAACCCGCCCAGCGCACCAATTGCGCCGACCAATCCTAATTGCGTCACCAGCATCCAGCCACGGCGGCGTCCCAGCTTCAGGAAATTAAGGCCATAACGATCGAGCAAGGGCGCCCAGATAAACTTCCACGTGTAAGGAAACTGAATCAGCGCAAAGAGACCAATCGTTTTGAGGTTGACACCACTCGAGCGCAACCAGGCGGGTACCAGATTCAACAGCAGATAGAGCGGTAAACCGGAAGCAAAACCAATCAGGACGCAAATAGCCATGTGGCGCGTCCAGAGAGCGCGCCACATGCTAGGTTTCTGTTCCGAACCAGTATGGGTCATGCACGCCCCAAACGGTAAATGGCGGTGTCTGCCAGGAAGTTAATGTCTTCCGTCACACGGGCCCCGTTATCCAGTGCGATCGTTTCAAGAATGACGATACCTTGCTCACGACACAAGGCTTCAAAATCAGCGATCGTAAAAAAGCGCACGTTCGGCGTATCAAACCACTGGTAAGGCAGACTTTCGGACACCGGCATTCGCCCTTTCAATATTGCCTGGCGGTGCGTGTAGTAACCGAAGTTAGGGAACGACACCACGGCCTCATGCCCTACGCGTAACAACTCATTCAACAAGCCCACCGTGTTCTGGATCATCTGCAGCGAGAGCGACATGATCACGTGATCAAAGGCACCATCTTCAAAACCGGCCAGACCACGCTCCAGATTCACCTGGATCACGTTCACGCCCGCCTTCACACAGGCCAGCACACCCGCCGGATCTTTTTCGATACCGTAGCCGATCACCTGCTTTTCATCCATCAACCGGCGCAGCAGCAATCCATCGCCACAGCCCAGATCAAGTACGCGCTCACCCGGTTTAATCCAACCGGCAATGGCGTCCAGGTCGGCACGCAAATCGGCCAGATCCAGACGGATACTTTTCCGCGAAGGCGTCGTAGTCATAGCACCACCTCTTCGAAATAGGTACGCAATACCGCGTGATACTGCGCGTCATCCATCAGGAAAGAATCGTGACCATGCACGCTATCAATCTCGGCGTAACTGACCCGGCGACCGTTATGCACCAGGGCCGTCATGATTTCGCGACTGCGCTCCGGCGAGAAGCGCCAGTCTGTGGTGAAAGCGACCAGCAGAAAATCTGCTTTAGCACCCGCTAAGGCGGCATCAAGACTGCCGCCGGCACTACCGGCCGGATCAAAATAATCCAGCGCTTTAGTCGTCAGCAGATAGGTATTGGCATCGAAGTAGCCGGAGAATTTCTCACCCTGATAACGCAGGTATGACTCGATCTGGAAGTCAGTTTCATAGCTGTACTTCAGTGCGCCATCTTTGAGTGAGCGGCCAAACTTCTCGGCCATCTGGTCATCCGACAGATACGTAATGTGACCCAGCATGCGCGCCAGCTTGAGGCCGCGCGCCGGCACTACACCCTGTTCGTAATAGTGGCCACCATGAAACTCGGGGTCTGTGAGAATGGCCTGGCGCGCCACTTCATTAAAGGCAATGTTCTGCGCGGTCAGTGTTGGTGCCGAAGCAATCACCACGGCATGTTGCAAGCGGTCCGGATAAGACAACGTCCACTGCAGTGCCTGCATACCCCCCAGCGAGCCACCAACAACCGCTGCCCAACTAGCAACGCCCAAATGGTCAGCCAGACGCGCCTGTGCAACTACCCAATCTTCAACGGTTACCACCGGGAAATCAGCACCATACAACTTGCCGGTTTTAGGGTTGACCGTATTGGGTCCGCTGGAGCCGTAACAGCCGCCCAGGTTATTAACACCCACCACAAAGAATTTATTCGTATCGAGCGGCTTGCCGGGACCCACAAGGTTATCCCACCAACCCAGCGAGCCATTCTTATCCGCTGCATCGGTATAGCCCGCTACATGATGATTGCCCGATAGGGCATGACATACCAGCACGGCATTGCTGGCAGCGGCATTCAACGTGCCATAAGTTTCATATACCAGCGAAAATTCGGGCAGCACGGCACCACTCTTCAATGGCAGCGGCACTGCGCAGTGAAAAGTCTGGGGTTGGACCAGGCCGACTGAGCCAGGAAGGACGTCGTTCATTGTTCTAATCGGTTAATGCGCTGAGTGATCAGCCGGTAAATTCAGGCGACGAATCTGCTCACGGATCTGCGCAGGGTCGTCCAGGCGCAGCAGTTTGCGCACCATAGGGGCTAATTGTCCTACATCCGCGGTCAGAACCTGCTGTTTCACTTCCAGAATCTGCGACGGATGCATCGAAAAATGACGCAACCCCATACCCAGCAGCAAACGGGTGAGCTTCGGATTCCCCGCCAACTCACCGCAAATCGACACCGGCACACCAGCCTTTTCACCACCGGCCAATGTATGGGCAATCAGCATCAACACCGCCGGATGAAGCGAATCATAAAGGCCGGCGACTTCTTCATCGCCACGGTCAATGGCCAGCGTATATTGCGTCAGATCGTTCGTGCCGATCGATAGGAAATCCAGGCGCTTGAGGAACATATTCAGTGCCAGGGCTGCTGCCGGTATCTCGATCATGCCGCCGAGCTGAATGTCTTCACCGTAAGCGACACGCCGATCCTTAAGATCTTCACGCGCTTTATCCAACGCGGCTCGCGTGGCTTCCACTTCGAGTGCATTGGAAATCATCGGGATCAGAATACGCACCGGGCCAGAGCGTGCCGCGCGCAAAATCGCGCGCAACTGGACGCCAAACATGGCGGGTTCGGAGAGGGACAGACGGATACCGCGCAAGCCCAACGCCGGGTTGGTGGCGCTACGCGCCTGATCCAGCGCCTTATCAGCGCCCAGGTCATAAGTGCGAATGACGACCGGCTTACCGGCCATACCTTTAACCACTTTGCGGTAGGCTTCAAACTGCTCGTCTTCCGAAGGGATTTCGCGACGATTCAAAAAGAGAAACTCGGTCCGGAACAGCCCTACGCCATCCGCGCCATTGTCCTTCACTGCCTGCACGTCATCCGGCAGTTCGATATTCGCCATGAGATCGACACGCACATCATCCAGCGTGAGCGGGTCCGCTTTTTTCAGGCGTTTGAGTTTGCTGCGTTCCAGTTCAATCTGGGTCTTGCGCAGCCTGTACTCTTCCAGAACACGCTCATCGGGGTTAACAATGATAACGCCACGGAAGCCATCAACGATCAGCAACTCACCATCGCGAATTGCCTCGCGGGCACCGCGTAAACCCACCACGGCAGGAATGGCCATGCTACGCGCCAGAATGGCGGTGTGCGATGTCGCACCCCCCACATCTGTCACAAACGCTGCAAAGCGGTGTTCCTTAAAACTGATCAGATCAGATGGTGGCAAATCATGCGCCACGATAATCTGCTCTTCTTCTTTTACGCCTTTGGCGCTCTTACTGGTTTTGCCAATCTTGCCGGTGCGACCCATCAACTCCTTGATGACGCGTTCAACCACCTGCACCACATCAGCTTTACGCTCACGCAAATAGGGATCGTCGATGGCATCGAACTGCTTCACCAGATAATCCATCTGCTGCACCAGCGCCCACTCGGCGTTGCAGCCACGCTCACGAATCAGGGTTTTGGGTACATCCACCAATTCGGGATCTTGCAGAATCAGCGCATGCACATCGATAAAGGCACGCATTTCGGCGGCAGATTCCGCCATGTCGTTACGCAACTCATCGAGTTCATTTCGCACACGATCAACGGCCGCTTCAAAGCGCGCCACTTCTTTTTCCAGCTGACGTCCGGGCAACGTTAAGTGAGCAACCTCCAGCGTCGCATGTGACAGCAATTGGGCCTGACCGATGGCGATACCACCGGAAACACCCAGGCCGTGGAGGGTAAAGCTCATAGACCTTACTCGCCTTCGCCGAAGTAATCGTTAATCAAGCCCACCAACCCAGTCATTGCCGCTTCGGCATCATCACCGATGGTCTCGATTGTTACGGACGTCCCTTTGCCTGCCGCCAGCATCATCACACCCATGATGCTTTTGCCGTTAACACGACGGCCATTACGCTCCAACCAGACTTCACTCTGGAAGGTGCCCGCCAGTTGCGTAAACTTGGCTGATGCGCGGGCATGCAGGCCCAGCTTGTTAATAATTTCGACGTCCTGGCGCAGCGTAGTCATAAAGGAGCTCTCTTAAAAACCAATCCATCAACCGGCGTCAGCCGCCGTCATCGCCACGGTGCACTCGGTGCCCGCCAGCAAGGCTTTTTTAACCAGCGCTTCTAATAGCCGGTTACGATAATTAATCGCACGCAACACCATCGGCAAGCTCACACCCGAAAGTGCTTCGACCTTACCCGGCTCAATCAGACGTGCTGCAACACGCGCCGGCGTAGCACCCAGCAAATCCGTCAGCACCAGGACACCACCGCCCTGATTCAACGTCGTGAGCAATTCACGCGCCCGGGCTTCAACATCCTCGACGGGCTCATCCTGTCCTGCTGAAAGAATCGCCACGTGATCCGGCACGTTGCCGCCCAGCACATGACGTGCGCAATCAAATAGGGCTTCGCCCAGACGACCATGCGTCAGAAGCAGAATGCCGACCGGATGCGTTGTTGATGTTTCTGTCATAGCACCTAATTTTATGGGGAAATTCGCCGTATATCCGGCAGTTTGCCATCATGTGGCTGAAATTTCAGCCGATCCGCCAAATTTGCTGTTGCGGACACCGTGCCATCTTCAGCGACACGGAGCACCGATGGCAGTTGCAAGCGCTGCGCCATCGTCAGCCATTGCGCGCCACTGATGAAAAGGGGCTTCGTCAGCACATCCGAACGCACACCGGCATTTGGCCCATCGACCACGATAGTGACCGACTGCACACCCGGCGCCGGATACCCGGTTCTGGGATCGAGCAAGTGCGGATAACGCTGGCCGTCTACTTCGAAATAACGCTGATAATCGCCCGACGTCCCGGTCGCTTCGCCATCACGCAGTTCTAAAACGGCTAATGGCCCGGCGTAACGCGGCGCCTGAATGGCCACGCGCCAGGGCGACCCATAACGCGTACCTAAGGCCATGACATTGCCGCCAATATTGATCAGCGCATTGTTGATGCCGGCTTCACGCAGAATCGCTGCGGCCCGATCGAGTGCCGTTCCCTTCAGCGAACCACCGAAATCCAGTGCCACCTGATGGTTGCTACTGCGTACCCACGCCCCCGTGTCATCGGCATCGATCTTGAGTTGCGCAATCGACGGATGCGCACGCACCCAGGCATTGATGGCCACAGGATCCGGCAACTTGGCGACATAGCTATCGGCATGAAAACCCCAGAGCGCAATCAACCGACCGATGCCCGGATCAAACAAGCCATTCGACGCCTGGGAAAATTTCTGCGCCTCCAGCAACAATCCGGCCATTTCCCGGGACACGTGCAAACGCTGGCCAGCCGCCAGCGCATCGTTCAGTTGCGTGAGCTCAGAAGGTTGCCAGGCGTGGTACGTCCGGTGCATGCGATCAAACTCGGCCAGCACTTTGGCCACTGCCTCACGCACACGGGATTCGGCAACAGCCTCAGCCACCTGCACTTCAACGCGCGTACCAAAGACAAAGGATTCGCTCACCACCGGTTTCTTGTCGCCACACGCAGCCAGGCCCAAGGCCATCAACGCCACCTGCACCCAGACAACCCAGCGGCGCATTACTTAATTCCCGAAAGGATCGGTGGCTTCCAGCTCGTAGGCAGCGGCCATCAGCGCCAGACGGGCAATCACCCCATAGGCATAAAAACGATTCGGCGGTGAATCCGGATTCGCGCTGTAGTCGGGTAAGTTGCAGCCCGTTTCAAAGGCCAGGGGTTCAAAGTGCATACCCGGCGCGTTGAGGTTCTCTTCCGGGCCACGCGCATCGTGCACGCGATAGAAGCCACCCACCACAAAGCGATCCATCATGTACACCACCGGCTCGGCCACGGCATCGCGAATCGTCTCCAGCGTCGGCACGCCTTCCTGAATAATCACGGAGGACACTTCCATGCCTTCCTTGATCACGCTCATCTTGTTGCGTTGTTTGCGATTCAGGCCAATCACTTCGCTCGCATCACGTACCGTCATCACGCCCATGCCATAAGTACCAGCATCGGCTTTCACAACGACATACGGGTCCGCCTCAATCTCGTACTCGCGATATTTCAATCGAATACGATTGAGCAGGTCATCCACACGCGCGGCCAGACAATCCTCGCCCACGCGCTCATGGAAATTAATATCGTCACAGGTCGCGAAATAAGGATTGATACGCCACGAATCGATACCCACCAGCGCAGAAAAATCCGTAGCCACCCGGTCGTAGGCGGCAAAATGCTGGCTCTTACGACGTACATGCCACCCAGCATGCACCGGCGGAATCAGAATCTGACCCGTTGGCGCTTGCAGAATATCCGGCACACCGGCCGAGAGATCGTTATTCAACAGCACCATACAGGGCTCGAAACCGGCCACGCCCCAGCGACCATTATTCAACTGTAGCGGTTCCAGATGCAGCGTCTGGCCGTCATCCAGTTCCAGCGTCACAGGTGCCGTCACTTCCGGCGACACCGAACCCAGACGCACGGTTAAGCCTGCCTGGCGCAATACGCCCGCCAGCGTCGCCACGTTCTTCAGGTAGAACTGGTTACGCGTATGGTTTTCCGGGATGAGCAGCATATTGCGCGCATCCGGGCAGTATTTTTCAATGGCGGTCTGAATGGCCTGGATGCACAGCGGATAAAACGCCGGGTTCAGGTTGTTAAATCCACCGGGAAAGAGGTTGGTGTCCACAGGCGCCAGCTTGTACCCAGCGTTACGCAAATCCACCGAGGCATAGAACGGCGGCGTGTGATCTTGCCAGGCGCAACGAAACCAACGCTCAATAGCGGTCGTCTGATCTAGAAAGCACTGTTCCAGTGCATGAAGGGGGCCGGCCAACGCCGTTGTCAGATTAGGAACCATCCTGCCAGTTTACCCGAAGCCTACATGATCGGCGGCGCGTTCAGCCCCCGCGGCTGGTAGAATGTCGGCTTTAAAAACATCGTCTTAGCGGCCGCCCATGCCAAATCATGCCGGCCGCCACGCTTTTCTGGATCTTCAATGCTCGTCGCCAATAACATCACCATGCAGTTCGGGGCCAAACCCCTCTTTGAAAACGTTTCGGTCAAATTCGGCGAAGGCTATCGCTACGGCCTGATCGGTGCCAATGGCGCCGGCAAATCGACGTTCATGAAGATCCTGTGCGGTGCACTGGAATCGACTGCGGGCAACGTCACCAAAGACGTCAACGAACGCATGGCCTACCTGCGCCAGGATCAGTTTGCTTACGAAGACCAGCGTGTACTCGACGTCGTGCTGCAAGGCCATGAAGAAATGTGGGCCTGTATGCAGGAACGCGACGCCATCTACGCCAATCCGGAAGCCACCGAAGACGACTACATGAAGGCGGCCGATCTGGAAGTGAAGTTCGGCGAATACGACGGTTACACCGCCGAGGCACGTGCCGGCGAACTACTGCTCGGCGTAGGCATCCCTACCGACAAACACAACGGCCCGATGCGTGAAGTCGCCCCCGGCTGGAAGCTGCGCGTACTGCTGGCGCAGGCTCTTTTCGCCAACCCGGACATTCTGCTGCTCGATGAGCCAACGAATAACCTGGACATCAACACCATCCGTTGGCTGGAAGACGTGCTCAACGAGCGCAACGCCACCATGATCATCATCTCCCATGACCGTCACTTCCTGAATCAGGTGTGCACGCACATGGCCGATCTGGACTACGGCAAGATCACCACCTACGCTG
>CAZGHR010000008.1:21802-32314 GCA_964525545.1 uncultured Dechloromonas sp. | reverse complement strand
TGACCTTCGGGTTATGAGCCCGACGAGCTGCCAGACTGCTCCACCCCGCGTCCGAGAAGCCAAGCATTATGCGGGGTGAATGCACCCCTGTCAACCCCATTAGCTGTTTATTTCTCCAGCCAGTCCAACAGCGGCTGCCACTGAGCCAGATCCTGTTTGTGTTTGGAGCGAGGCGGATCAAAGATCGTGCGACCCGCTGCCGCGGCATTCACATAATTGGAGGTCGGGCGGATATAGGTCACGATAGGCGCATCAAAATGCTGCAAGAATTCTTCGAGCATTGCAGCCGCTCTGGTTCGCGGATCTACCCGCATAGCAACAATACCCACTTTATGGCGCTGGCCACGCAAGTCATTGCGCAGGCTATTCAAGAAATCCTCCGTCGCCGCCATATCAAAAACCGATGGCACCACCGGAATAATCACCCGATCAACAAGTCGAACGTAATCACTCAGCTTGTATCCCTGCAGCCCCGCCGGCGCATCGATCACCGTGAAATCGGCACCTTTAGGCAACGATGCCATTAATTGGCCACCGGCATAAAACCCACTGACTGGCGGTAACGTTTCCTCGCGAAACGACATCCAGCGCAATGAGGACTGCTGTCTGTCCAGATCGCACAACGTAACGCTTTTACCTTGATTAGCAGCCCAACCGGCCAGACTGGTTGCCAGTGTTGTTTTGCCGCATCCGCCTTTGGGGTTACACACCATGACTGCCGTCATCTTTGATCCTTTATTGAATTCAGATGCGCCACAAGCGCCGCTTTTGTTTAGACTCACACATTATAAGTTTCTTTATCGATGCATCCATGACAAAAAGCACCCTGAGCGCTCCAGAAGCCAAACGGAATACCGGCAAACAGCAAGGCATCCAGTCTATTGAGATCGGTGGTTCAATCTTGCGAGCCCTGATCACCATTGGCCGCCCTGCGATGTTGAAAGATATTGCCCTGATTAGCCGTATGCCTGCCGCTAAAGCGCATCGATATCTTGTGAGTTTTCAACGCATGGGGCTCGTCAACCAGGACGCCAGTTCTGCGCGTTACCACCTCGGCCCTTTTGCACTAACTCTGGGGTTGTCAGCGCTCGCTTCTCTAGATCCGATTCGATTAGCCTCGCCAATTCTGGATGAACTCTGTGACGAAATTGGCATGGGTGTTGGCTTGGCCGTTTGGGGAAGCAGCGGCGCAACCATCGTGCGCTATGTAGATACAGGCGATGCGATTTCCGTATGCCTGCGCGTCGGACGGGTTTTGGGCCTTCATGACTCTGCAACCGGTCGCTGCTTTAATGCGTTCTACAATCCTTCGATCACACAACCTGCGCTTTCCGCTGAGCTCGGTCAGATTGCCGGAAAGGACAAAACCCTTCTCGCAACGCTCCAGCGCGAACAGAGCGCCATCGCTGAGACAACACGTAAGGACGGGATTGCGCGTGCGGGGGGTAGCCATACACCCGGCATCAATGGGCTGAGCGCCCCAGTGTTTGATCATTCAGGACAAATGGTCGCTGCCATAACGGCGGTTGGCACCGCCGGACAATTCGAAGCCACTGCAAAGAGCGCTGAAGCAGCTCAAGTTATTGCCGCTAGCGCCAAGCTCTCTGGCCTATTGGGATACGGCTCCCCAATCGAATCAGCCTAGCTGTTTTTCTCGATAAATCGACCCAGCGATCCCATCAGCAGATAAGGCACGAGAATTAACCAGTACACCCAAGCTAACGCAAAGGCGTAAAGAGGGTTGCCGTCGGCAAAATGCTGGATCGAATACAGCAGCGTCTCGCCATGAAACTGGCCTTCGACGATTGCCTCAACAACGGTGAGCGCAAAAACAATGACGAGATAGACAAAAGATCGCGGTAAGACAATCTGCCAAAGGTCTCGGCCATTCGAATGCTGCATTGGATAAACCGCTTGTCCGATCAAAATAAACTTTGCGCAAATAGCGGCCTTAATCCACGCCAATCCCCAATGCCCAAAAGGCAACCCGTCTTGTTTGAGAATTTCATGCGTCAGCAACGTCAGGGCGCTGAACCAGAAACCAAAATAGAGCGTGAGTTGAAATGCCTTCTTTGCTTCACCCGCAATCCGTTGGCCAATTGTTTCTTCGCCCATTCTCTCACTCCAAATCAAATCACACCGGCAGTATAGCCAGCAAACGATCTGGCCGGATGCAATTTAAAGCAATGGCTTATCTTCTCCCTCGCCTATCTCGTAGACCACATTTGCACGACCGACGATCAACGGATCAACCGGGCCAATGCGCGCACCATCTTTCTGCCCATAGGCGAGGCGATGCAGGACATATCGCATGGCATTCAATCGTGCCCGCTTCTTGCAGTCTGATTTGATAACAATCCACGGCGCATCTGCGGTATCTGTCGAGAAGAACATCGCCTCTTTGGCATGGGTGTAATCATCCCACTTGTCGAGTGATGCCTTGTCAATCGGGGACAGCTTCCACTGTTTCAAAGGGTGCTTCTCCCGTTCTTTGAATCGACGACGCTGTTCCTTGCGGCTTACCGAGAACCAGAATTTGAAAAGATGTATGCCACTACGGACAAGATTGCGCTCAAACTCAGGCACCTGACGCATAAAGTCGTCGTACTCGGATTGTGTGCAAAACCCCATAACACGCTCAACGCCGGCGCGGTTATACCAGGATCGGTCAAAAAGCACGATTTCTCCTGATGTTGGCAAATGCTGGATATAACGCTGGAAATACCACTGGCCGCGTTCACTCTCTGTCGGCTTTTCAAGCGCAACCACACGGGCGCCCCGCGGGTTCAAATGCTCCATGAAACGCTTGATCGCACCGCCCTTACCTGCTGCATCCCGACCTTCAAACAGGATGACTACTTTTTGCCCAGTTTCCTTTACCCACGCCTGCAGCTTAAGCAGCTCAACCTGCAACTGATATTTTGAGCGCTCATAGTTCTTACGCAACATCAGATTTTTATAGGGATATCCGCCGCTACGCCAATCGCTTGAAAGCTCCTCATCAGCGGCAGCTGATGGCTTCACGGTTGTAGCAGTCCCCTGGATTAACGCATCGCGCAGCACTTGCGACTCATCCGGTGAAGCGCCCTCCAATATCGCCGCTAATGTATCTGCTACCTCCCGTGTGTTCCCTGGAATATATCCGGACAAAACATCCCTCAATGCGCCAACATGCCGTGCATCAGCTGCATCTACGCCACGTTCGACCATCAGCTTTCCTATGGCTGCTTCGGCCATTACGGGCGCCACATCCCCTGCGTTCACACGACGAGGGCGGGCAGTTCGGGCTTGACGGGGTTTCTTTGGAGGGATTGATTTCGTTGTGATTTTTGCGCGGGTCATTTATTTCAGCTCTGTAAACCTAAACGATTAAGTCTACGCCGCAGCGAACTACATCACTCATCCAGACTTTGACGCAGATCATAATCTGTTCAAATTTCTCACCGCACTATACTTAGCAGCCAAGTCTCTTTATAATGCACCCCGGTTCGCCGGTTTAGCTCAGTGGTAGAGCAACCGCCTTGTAAGCGGTAGGTCGTCAGTTCAATCCCGACAACCGGCACCACCAGTTTTTTCAAAAGCACCCATCAGGGTGCTTTTGTTTTTGTAAAACGGATTCTAGACGCAAGAACGCCGCTGGTAATAATCAGGCCTATAGCGAGCCAACCCGTCATATCAATCCGCTCGCCAAAGAACAGACCGCCAAACAGACTGGCAAAAATCACCGTGGTATAGGCCAACGCATTAGACAGTAAGGTTTTGCCGCTTTTATAGGCGCGGGTTAATGAAAGCTGAGCGCCTGTTGCAAACACCCCGGCGCCAATCAACCAGCTCAGATCTTCTGTCAGCGGCCAACGAAAGCCATGCCAACCAACCCATAGCAAGGCCCCCAATACTGAAAACAGGGAAAAATAAAATACGGTACGCCACTCCGGCTCCCCAAGAGAGCCAAGCTCGCGAATATGAAAGTAAGCTAACCCCGCTAACCCACCAGAGACCAAACCAATCAGTGCGCCATACAAGTGGTCGCTGTCCATCGAAGGGCGCAGGAGCAATACCACACCACAAAAACCCAACAACAGTGCAATCAACGCAAAACGTGTTGGGCGTACACCCCGCAGAATCATTTGCCACATCACAAAAAAAATCGGCGATGTGTAGTTAAGCGTCACCGCTGTCGCTAGCGGCAGCTGCGTAATTGCGTAAAAATATAAAAATAACGCTGAAAACCCGGACAGGGAGCGGAATGCGTGACTGCGGATATGAACTGTTCGGGGATGATGCCGGCGCAGCACCATAAAACCGGACACAATCAACAGGGCGACAATGCAGCGCCACAGCACGATTTCACCGGATTCGTTGTTAGCGGCCGCAAACTTAACGCAAACGCCCATGCAACCGAATAGAAAGCTGGCAACAACCATCCACAGCGATTGCCAACCCGGACGTGTAGACGAGATAGTCATACCCGCGCTGAGCGCATTAGCCGCCAAAAGGCTTTAGCTGTTGCCCCAGCATACGGCGATAAAACTCATGGAAATGCAGCATCCCATCTTCCATGGGTGATTGGTACGGGCCCGTTTCATTCCGACCCGCCAGCATGAGCGCACGACGACCACGATCCATGCGCTCACCGATTTCATCATCTTCAACCGCCGTCTCCATATAGGCGGCCTGTTCAGCTTCTACAAACTCGCGTTCAAACTCGGCAATCTCTTCCGGGTAATAGAACTCAACTATATTGATTGTTTTATCTACTGACTGAGGATGCAAGGTTGAAACAACGAGCACATGCGGATACCACTCGACCATAATATTCGGGTAATAGGTCAGCCATACCGCACCATGGCTCGGATTCGTGCCCAAGTGCTGGTATTGGCTCAGCACCTGTTGCTGCCAACGCCTGTATGTTTCTGAGCCTGACTTTGCCAATGACGTAATGCCCACACGTTGAATCGAGTACCAATCAGCAAACTGCCAGGTTAATTCATCACAATTTACAAACCCGCCCAACCCGGGATGGAACGGTTCAACGTGATAATCCTCCAGGTAAACCTCAATAAAGGTTTTCCAGTTGTAATTGCATTCGTGGCTAATGACCTTATCCAGTTTGTATCCGGAAAAATCAAACGCCGAAGCCAGATCCATCCCCGCCAGATCGGCTTGAACATCTCGTTTGCCTTCAAACAGCAAACCGTTCCAGTTCTGCAACGGCGTTCTAGACAGGTTAAGACAAGGGTTTTGCGGGAAATGTGGCGCCCCCACCAGGCTACCGAGGCGGTCATAGGTCCAACGGTGCAAGGGGCACACAATGTGTTTATCCAGCGTGCCGGATCCATCAAGCATAATGGCCTGGCGGTGGCGGCACACGTTGGACATCAGATCAAACTCGCCACCCCGATTAACGAGCATGGCCCCATGGTCTTTCATTTCCAGGGTGCGATAAGCGCCGTCATGCGGCACCATGAGCTCGTGACCTACGTACCCGGGCGCGCCGTCAAAAAAAACTTGTTTCTCGAGCGCAAAGAGATCTGCGTCTGAATACCAGGAAACCGGCAATTGGGCTTGCGCTGCCACCAGTGATTTGGGCGAGTCAAAGGCTGACATCCCCTTACCCTCCGCAAACAAATGGGTTTAACAAAGCCTGACATTGTACCCTGCCCTTAAATTGACCGAAAGCCCCGAATCGGTTAACTTTCAAGGTTTTAGTGCAACGGAAAACGGCCTCTGCCGTGACGAAGGCTCTCTACGATTATGCCCCCGCGAAAAGCTGCCGAAGCTTCAACCAAAAACGCCTCTCCTCCGGCCGATGCGCTGAGCTTTGAATCAGCGATGGCAGAACTTGAAGCCTTGATTCAAAGCGTCGAGAGCAATCGTCTTCCTCTCGAAGAAACACTTATTACCTACCAGCGCGGTCAACAGCTCATTGCACGCTGCAATATGTTGTTACAAGACGCCGAAAAACGCATCCAGCAATTCGATGGCAACACCCTGATCGACGCATCGCTGCCGGAGCGTTCATGACGTTTCAGCAATGGATGCAAGACGTACGTCAGCGTACTGAATTGGCGCTTGATCAGCACCTGCCGTTGGCATCACATAACCCAACGCGTCTCCACGAAGCCATGCGCTACGCCTGTCTTAATGGCGGCAAGCGTTTGCGCCCGATTCTGGTTCATGCGGCCGGCGCCGTCTCTGGCGCTACGCCTGAGGTGCTTGACACTTGCGCCACGGCTATTGAAATGATCCATGTGTATTCACTGGTTCATGACGACATGCCCTGCATGGACGATGACACGCTTCGCCGTGGCATGCCGACCTGTCATGTGCAATTTGACGAGGCCACCGCGTTACTTGTCGGTGATGCGTTACAAACCCAGGCCTTTATCACACTAGCGGGTGCATCGTTATCTGCCACCACTGTCAAAGCACTAGTAACCACCCTTGCCCATGCTTCTGGCGCAGCGGGCATGGCAGGCGGCCAGGCGATCGACCTGAGCGCTGTTGGCAAGCCGCTGAATGAAGCCGAACTTGAACAGATGCACATCATGAAAACCGGCGCGCTGATTCGAGCCGCTATTCGCATGGGTGCGCTTGCGGGTGAATCACTTGGTCAAATCGAGCTTGAACGTCTTGATCGTTACGGTAAAGCCCTCGGTCTATTATTTCAGGTGGTAGACGACATTCTGGATTGCACAGGAACGACCGAAGCCCTTGGCAAAACTGCCGGTAAAGATGCAGCGGCCGATAAGCCTACCTATGTTAGTCTCATGGGGCTAAGCGGTGCCCGAGCTTTTGCCGATGATTTGCTGGCACAAACGCAGCATCTGATTGCCGATACCGGCGAATCAGGACAACGTCTCAAAGATATTGCGCTGGAAATCGTCCAGCGCACGCATTGATTGGTAATGAACAAGATGCCTGGATCTCTACTCGCTCAAATCAACGACCCCGCTGATTTGCGTAAACTGTCCCGAGAACAGCTCGCTGAAGTGGCCGGCGAATTACGACAGTATTTGCTCGATTCGGTCTCTCAAACCGGTGGCCATCTTTCATCAAATCTAGGCACCGTTGAGCTAACTGTTGCACTCCATTCGGTATTTAACACCCCGGAAGACCGCCTGGTTTGGGATGTGGGCCATCAAACCTACCCACATAAGATCCTGACTGGCCGTCGAGACCGCATGTCAACGCTGCGGCAGTTTAACGGCCTTGCGGGCTTTCCCAAACGATCGGAAAGCCCCTACGATACCTTTGGTGTCGGACACTCATCGACCTCCATCTCAGCTGCGCTCGGCATGGCGCTGGCCGCCAAGCAAAAGGGGGAGCACCGGCAGGTGGTTGCCATCATTGGCGATGGCGCCATGAGTGCCGGTCAGGCCTTTGAAGCGCTCAACAATGCGGGTGTTGCCAACGCTAATCTGCTGGTGATTCTGAACGACAACGAAATGTCGATCTCACCACCCGTTGGCGCTCTCTACAATTACCTGACCCGACTGACCTCCGGCAAGCTGTACAACGCTGCCAAAAAGGGGGCTGAAAAAGTGCTGGGCGTTTCGCAAAGTCTGCTTGATTTTGCCAAACGCGCCGAAGAACACGTCAAGGGCATGATCAATCCGGGAACGCTCTTTGAAGAATTCGGATTTCATTATTACGGCCCCATTGATGGCCATGACCTGGACGCCCTTATTCCAACGCTACAAAACCTGAAGCAATTGCCAGGTCCACGCTTCTTGCATATCGTTACCCGGAAAGGCCAAGGCTACAAACTGGCAGAAGAAGACCCGATTCTCTATCACGGCGTGACCAAGTTCGAAACTACCCAAGGGCTGACAGGCACAACAGCCAAAGGCTCATCTGCGCTCACCTACACTCAAGTGTTTGGCGATTGGCTCTGTGATATGGCGACGGCCGACCCGAAGCTTGTTGCGATTACGCCTGCCATGCGTGAGGGCTCTGGCATGGTCACCTATGCAGAGCGTTTCCCGGATCGTTACTACGACGTTGCCATTGCAGAACAGCACGCGGTCACGCTGGCTGCGGGGATGGCCTGCGAAGGCCTGAAACCTGTCGTCGCAATCTACTCGACTTTCTTGCAACGCGGATACGATCAGCTAGTTCATGATGTCGCCCTGCAAAACCTCGACGTCACCTTTGCCGTAGATCGGGCCGGGCTGGTCGGCGCAGATGGGCCAACGCACCATGGCGCATTCGACCTCTCTTTTGCGCTCTGTATCCCCAATATGGTTATCGCGACACCCAGTTCGGAAGCAGAGTGCCGTCAATTGCTCAGCAGCTGCTATCAATACCCTGGCCCAGCCATCGTTCGCTACCCACGCGGGGCAGGCACCGGTAGCGTGCCCGCTACAGAATTAGATACCCTGCCGATCGGCAAGGGAAAAGTGGTTCGCCAGGGGCAGCGGGTGGCCTTCCTCGCCTTTGGTGGCCTTCTGAGCACAGCCCAGAAGCTTGGTGACGAATTCGATGCCACAGTCGCCAATATGCGCTTTGCCAAACCTCTGGATGTCGAGCTCCTTCAAACCATTGCAGCAACACATGATCGAATTGTCACCTTCGAAGAAAATGCCGTTGCTGGCGGTGCCGGTAGTGAAGTAGAGCGGACGCTACAATCTATCGGGCTCAGCCGGCCCTGCTTGCGTATCGGTTTGCCTGATCAGTTTATCGAGCATGGTGACATGACCAATCTTTACAAATCCGCCGGCCTTGATGCGGATTCGCTGCGCAGCCGCATTCAACACTTTCTATCGAATTAACGTTTCACCAATAAAAACCATGACCCAAGAGAACAAACCCACCCCCGGCATGCCTGATGTGCAATCTTCGGCCGACAGCCGTCAGATTGCCATTAACAAAGTTGGCATCAAATCAATCCGGCATCCGATTGTGGTTGCAGACAAGGCTATTGGGGTACAGCACACCATCGCCAACTTCAATATGTATGTTGGCCTGCCTCACAATTTCAAGGGCACGCACATGTCGCGCTTTGTCGACATTCTGAATACACAGTCTCGCGAAATCTCGGTAGAAAATTTTCCCGTGATGCTGCAGGACATGGTGAAACGTCTGGAAGCAGAAACAGGCCACATTGAAATGAGCTTCCCGTATTTCATCAATAAAGCTGCGCCAGTCTCTGGCGTTGAGAGTCTGATGGACTATGACGTCACCCTCATCGGTGACATTGATGGTGACAACATTCGTGTTGCGCTCAAGGTTGTGATCCCGGTAACAAGCCTGTGCCCTTGCTCAAAGGAAATCTCCGAGAGAGGCGCCCATAATCAGCGGTCTCACGTCACCGTTACCGTCTCTTCCAAAGACTACATCTGGATCGAGGAAGTGGTTGCCCTGGTTGAGAAAGAAGCCTCTTGCGAAGTCTATGGCTTGCTCAAGCGGCCTGATGAGAAGTACGTTACCGAACGCGCTTATGACAATCCTAAGTTTGTCGAAGACATGGTGCGAGATGTCGCTGCCCGCCTTAATCAAGACAAACGCCTTGAAGCCTATTGCGTTGAATCAGAGAACTTCGAATCCATTCACAACCATTCTGCTTACGCCATGATTGAATGGCAGCGCCCTGCATAAAACAACTTGGGTGCAAACAAAAATGCCACCCGAGGGTGGCATTTTTGTTGGGCATTGCTTAACCAATTAGGCAGCAACAACCTTACGCTCAAGCTTTTCCTTGATGCGTGCCGATTTACCCGAACGATCGCGCAGGTAGTACAGCTTGGCGCGGCGAACATCACCACGACGCTTCAGTTCAATCGAAGCAACCAGCGGCGAGTAAGTCTGGAACGTACGCTCAACGCCTTCACCCGAAGAAATCTTGCGCACGATGAAATTTGAATTGAGACCGCGGTTACGCTTGGCAATCACAACGCCTTCGTAAGCCTGCAGACGCTCACGCGTACCTTCTTTAACCTTAACTTGCACAACCACGGTGTCACCCGGAGCAAATGCAGGGATGGTTTTGCCTTCGCTAACGCGAGCGATTTCTTCCTGTTCGAGGATTTGAATCAGATTCATGTCGTTAATCTCCTTATTGTTACGACCGCAGAGCTACTCGCCCGATTGCTCGAGTTTTTTGAGTAGTTGCGCTTCTTCCTTGCTGAAAGCTCGACCTTCCAGCAAATCAGGTCGTCTCGCTTTTGTCCGTTTTAAGGACTCGGCCAAACGCCAAACGCGTATTTTCTCATGATTTCCGGATAAAAGCACGTCCGGCACAGACAAACCTTCGTAATGCTCTGGCCGCGTGTAGTGCGGACAATCCAGTAAGCCCGACACAAAAGAGTCTTCTTCAGCAGACTGGGCATCGTTGAGCACACCGGGCTGATAACGCAAGATCGCATCCATCAGCATCATGGCCGGTAACTCGCCTCCGGAAACCACAAAATCGCCGATTGAAACCTCAAGATCGACTTTTCGCTCAATCACGCGCTCATCAATACCTTCATAGCGACCGCAAACCATGACGAGGCTTTTACATTGCGCCAG
>CAZGHR010000008.1:0-21702 GCA_964525545.1 uncultured Dechloromonas sp. | reverse complement strand
AACGTAACAGCAGCGAATCGCAGTCGGTTAGACATGGTTTTGGGGGCAAAAAACTACCAGTCTGCTGACCAGTTCACCAAAATCTGGCCCGTGGACTTGTCTACGTTACTGACAATATCACCCACAAATGGAATCAATCGTTCACGCGGCTTTTCTGCCGAGCGATCTTTAACAATTAATACCGCATTCGCACCGGTTTCAATCAGTCGATCGACTTGGCCGAGCGTATCACCCTCGGCATTAAGCACCGTTAACCCGATGAGATCTGCCCAGTAGTATTCATCGCCCGAGGTTTCTGGCAGGCTTTCTCTTGGCGCACCAATCCAGTAGCCGCGCAATGCTTCCGAGCCATTACGATCGACGACTTCTGCAAGTTTAACCACCAGCCCATCGCCGTGCACTCGCAAGGACTCAGGGGCAACCGGTCGCCAGAGCGACAGCCCATCAGCATCAGGTTCACTAGGAGTCACCCACCAGGTTGGCATTCGCTGCCAACCTTCGGGATCATCGGCAAAGGGGTGCAGATGAAACCATCCCTTAATACCGTAAGCCGCGCCTACGCGGCCTAGAATGACGCAACGCTGCTGCGTTACGCCATCTTGTGCAACAGACTTAGGCTGCAATCTTGGCAGCGTAGCCCTTGGCTAGCAGGGCAACACGAGGCGACACTTGGGCACCAACGCTCTTCCAGTAAGCCAGGCGATCCATATCGATACGGATCGGCTCTTCTGCACCCGAAGCAACCGGGTTATAGAAGCCGATACGCTCGACGAAACGGCCATCACGGCGCGTACGCGAGTCAGCGACGACGAGAGTATAAAAAGGACGCTTTTTGGCGCCACCACGGGATAGACGAATAACGACCATACGGATGATTTCCGGACAGAGAAAAACCTCAGATTGTACAGCACGATTGGCGGAAACGCCACCCCTAGCGTGCTTTACTCCGGAAAGACCGTTGCAATACTAGCCTGAACCGCTTCGGCAGCGGCTTTGGGGTCTGCCGCACCGCGGATTGGACGACCCATAACGATATAGTCAGCGCCATTACGGAAGGCCTGGGCCACATCGACTGTACGCTTCTGATCATCTGACACGCGGTTCTCGACGGGGCGAATACCCGGTGTGACCACCATGATGCGCGGTCCCAGTTCTTTACGAATCAACGGCGCTTCCAGACCTGAAGAAATGATGCCATCGCAACCGGCTTCCAGAGAACGGCGTGCACGCGAAAGCACCAGCTGTTCAATATCACACTGAAAACCAAGATCATCCAGGTCACCTTTGTCCAGGCTGGTGAGCGCCGTAACTGCCAGCACCTTCAAATCACCCTTCTCTTTGCCCGCCGCTTCCATAATGGCCTGATTGCCATGAATCGTCGCAAAAGCCACCTTGCGCTTAGCCAAGGCACGAATTGCCGAACGAACCGTTTCCGGCACATCAAAGAATTTCAAATCGACAAAGACTTTTTTGCCACGCGCACCGAGCCAGTCAATCAGCTCGAAGTACCCGCCCGCCATAAAAAGTTCCATACCGACTTTGTAGAACTGGACGCTATCGCCCAGTTGCTCGACTAGCGCTTTGGCCTCGGCCGCATCAGCGACATCCAAGGCAACAATCAGGCGCTCATTGCGCGGCACATTGATCTGGGAACGAAGGTCGGTCGAATTCAAAGCGGTCATCAGTGACTCCTGAGCAATCGGATTACAACGCTGCGCATTATGACAGATGCCCGCTGATCGTTTTAGCTTAAATATCGTGCAACTTTATGTTGCCGTCCGGGAGAGTCCGATAGTTCAGCGGTTACCACACAGCCCAGCAGCACCATGAGCCAGCACAGATACAGCCAGAGCAGAAAAACCGGCAGGATCGAAAACGCGCCGTAAATTGCGGTGAACGAAGAGAATTTTTGTAAGTACTGACCAAATCCCCATTGCAGCAACGAAATGCCTACCGCTGAGAAAAACCCGCCAATAAGCGCATTCCGGATGCGCACATGGCAATTAGGCAGCACAAAATTGAGCCAGGCTAAAAATGCGGTCAACGTTATGGTTGCCACTGCACCTGAAGCCAAACGTCTCACCCACTGTGGCTCACCAAAAAAACCCATCGACATCGATAAAGCCCACATCAACCCGGCGAACCCCATCCCCAGGACGACCGGAACAATACATAACAGCAACAGATAATGGGCCAGCCGGTGAAAAAACCGCCGATCCGGGTGAAGCCGCCAGACACGATTAAAAGCTTGCTCAATTGCCCAGAACATCGCCCAGACAACCACCAGTAAAAAACCCATGCCAACCACGGTATAACGCGTCGCATTGGCTGAAAAAGTTAATGTATAACTCGCTATCAGTTTGCCCGCCTTTTCCGGCAGCAAATAAGACACAAGCAGCTGGTCGAAAGCGGTATGAACTTCGGCAAAACCCGGCACATAGGTCGCAATCACAATGACCAATGCGACCAGCGGTACCAGTGACAATAGCGTCGTGTAGGCCAACCAGGCGGCAACCACATCCAATTCATCGGCACGAATTCGCGACAACAGCGCAATGACCGGTTGAAACTTCAACCGGATTAGCCGAATCAAAGGCGCTATGGACGATGGCGAAATCGGAGAGTGCATCTATAGTCAGGCCGTTAAGGCACCGCGGGCATGGAGTGAGAGTCGCAGGTATGATACGGCATGCATAAAATTCTTGTTTTGTACTATAGCCAAAAAGGTTCCGTGGAAGCTTTGGCGCGCGCCATAGCCCATGGCATCGACAGTGTGCCTGGCGCAGAAGCGGTTATTCGCACAGTCCCACGTGTCAGCACCATCTGCGAAGCGAGCGAACCAGCTATTCCCGTCTCTGGCGCACCCTACGTCACCCTCCAGGATCTGGCTGAATGCTCAGGTCTTGCGCTCGGCAGCCCGGTACGTTTTGGCAATATGGCTGCACCTATGAAATATTTTTGGGATGGCACGGTAACCAGCTGGCTATCCGGCGAGCTGATCGGCAAGCCAGCGGCAGTCTTTACCTCCTCAGGCAGTATGCACGGCGGCAACGAGAGCACCCTGTTGAGCATGATGCTGCCCCTTTTTCATCATGGCATGCTGCTTCTCGGGCTCCCTTACAGCGAAGTCGCCTTATCCGAAACCCAAAGTGGCGGCACGCCCTATGGTGCGAGCCATATCGCCGGCACTAACGGCAACTCAACGCTAACAGCGGACGAAATCAGTCTCGGCAAAAGCCTAGGCAAGCGCTTGGCCGAGACCGCCTGTCAACTTCTAAAGTAGCAAACATGGACGCAGCAAGCACGCTTCAGCTCAAACTCGCCCGCCTTCGCTGGGCTGCAGTTATATCCTTACTGGCACTGATTGTGCTTTCACTGCTCTGGGAGCGCTGGTTGGCGCCGATACGTCCTGGCGGCTCCTGGCTTATGCTGAAGGCAGTACCACTTCTGCTACCGCTACGTGGTTTGCTCAACGGTAAACGTTACACCTATCAATGGTCTTCCTTGCTTATCCTAGCTTATCTTACGGAAGGTCTCGTGCGCGCAACCAGCGACACAGGTACTAGCCAATGGCTGGCCATGCTTGAAACCGCGCTATCAAGCCTGTACTTCGTTAGCGTTCTCATGTTCTGCTACGACACGCGACCCTCATTAACCAACCCAGACCTGAAGCGCGGACGCAAAAAACGTCGTTGAAAGCAAATCAGGCCGAACCGGTACCGCCGACCGTTAAGCCATCAATTCGTAACGTTGGCTGGCCTACCCCGACAGGTACGCTCTGGCCTTCCTTGCCGCAGGTACCCACCCCGGAATCGAGCGCCAGATCGTTGCCGATCATACTCACGCGCGTTAGCGCATCTGGACCATTGCCGATCAGCGTAGCGCCTTTGATCGGATACTGGATCTTACCGTTCTCAACCCAATAAGCTTCTGACATCGAGAACACAAATTTGCCATTGGTGATGTCAACCTGACCGCCACCAAAATTAACTGCATAGATACCGCGATCAATAGATGCCAGGATCTCGGCGGGATCAGACTGACCCGCCATCATGTAGGTATTCGTCATGCGCGGTAAAGGCAAATGCGCATAGGATTCACGCCGGCCATTGCCCGTTGGGGCTACGCCCATGAGACGTGCATTATGCGTATCCTGAATGTAGCCTTTGAGAATTCCGTCTTCGATCAATACGGTCTGCTGGGCAGGCGTGCCTTCATCATCCACATTGAGGGAACCACGACGGCCAGATAGCGTGCCATCGTCAACCACGGTTACTCCGGGTGCGGCGACGCGTTCGCCAATACGGTTAGCAAAAGCCGAGCTGCCTTTGCGGTTGAAATCGCCTTCTAATCCATGGCCAATGGCTTCATGGAGCAATATACCGGGCCAACCGGGACCCAGAACAACGCTCATCTGACCCGCAGGTGCCGGACGGGCATCCAGATTAACCACGGCCTGATGAACGGCCTCGCGCGCGTATTTGGCAAGCACCTCATCGCTAAAGTACGCATAATCCGTTCGGCCACCACCACCCGCATACCCTTGTTCGCGCCGCCCATCCTGCTCAACGATCACCGTGACACCCACACGCACAAGCGGCCGAATGTCCGCAATACGTTGGCCATCGGCCCGCTGCACCATGACGACATCGTACTCACCCGCCAGAGAGGCCATCACTTGCTTTACACGTGGATCAATGGCGCGCGCCAATTGCTCCAGCTTTTCCAACATAGCCACTTTGGCAGGCGCTTCCAATGACGCAATGGGATCTAATGGCAAATAGCGATCTGTGCTGGTCAACAAACCTGAGCCACGCCCTGCCGCTACTGACTGCGTATTGCCGCTCGCACCAATCTCGCGAACAGCCGCGCTCGCCGACTTCAAAGACGGCAATGACACATCATCAGAATAGGCAAATGCTGTTTTCTCGCCACTAACGGCACGCACACCCACACCCTGATCAATACTGAAACTACCCGCTTTAACAATCCCCTCTTCCAGACTCCAACCCTCTGATCTCGTGGTCTGGAAATAAATGTCTGCATCGTCTACCTGAGACTGCATGATATTGCCAAGTACGGACTCGACTTGCGTTGCCGTTAACTCATGTGATTCCAACAACAGGTTTTCAGCAACGTCGATTGCTGCCAAAGGGGTGTTTACAGTTAATTTCTGGGTCATGCTCAGATTCTACGATGTTTAAGGGCTGGTAAACGATGACGCACGGTTTCAATGCGCTGGCGATTAAAGTCGGCACAAACCCAACCCTCACCGGTCGGCAACACGCCCATAATCTCACCCCATGGATCTATGATCATGCTGTGCCCCCAGGTTTTACGACCCGTTTCGTGGCGCCCACCCTGTGCACTGGCAATGACGTAACACTGATTTTCTATAGCGCGGGCGCGCAAGAGCACTTCCCAATGCGCCTCACCCGTTGTTGCTGTAAATGCGGCCGGCAACACCAGAATATCGACTGGACCCAAGGCCCGAAAGTATTCGGGGAAACGCAGGTCATAACAAATCGATAAGCCAATTCGTGCAAAAGGCGTATCAAACGCAACAGGTTGATTACCGGCCTCGATGCTAAGCGACTCATCGTAGGCTTCAGCACCCGCCTTAAATCCAAACAGATGCATCTTGTCATATCGAGAAACCTGTTCGCCTGTGGGATCAAATACCAGGGTGCTATTCAGAGCGCGTGTTGGGTCTGAACCAGCCATCGGTATCGAGCCGCCCACCAGAAAAACACCGAGCTCCTTTGCCAAACCGGACAGAAAGTTCTGTAGCGGACCCCCCTGCGGTGTTTCGCGAATGGCCAGTCTTGCCTCATCCGTGGCACCAATCATCGGGAAAAACTCAGGCAACACAACTAGCTGCGCGCCGTCTCCGGCTGCGCCCCGAACGAGGCGGTTTAATGCGTGTAGATTGTCCTCAACCCGCGGGGTTGAAACCATTTGCACGCTGGCCATACGTATCAGATCTGTCATGGCTTACGGCGCTTTTGCGGAGGCGGCAGCAGGCGCCTCCGATGGATTAGCAGATGGATCCGTCACTGGCATAACCGCGGCACCAATCGCCGAGACAGCTTTGCCAGGCAAGTCTGCTGCCGCCTTGCCGGTTTTAACAGCATCAGTCGCCAAGGATTCCTTATCGACAAGAGGATCAGACCAGGTTCCCGTTATGTGGTACTTAAACGAAAAGACTTTGCCCAAAGGATCGCCCAGCACCTTTTGCGCGGCAAAGGTTACGGCACCCGCTATGGGATTAAGCACCGTAACGCCCAATGCAACGCTATTGCTTAATGCCGGTCGAACTGTCACCACAACATCCTGCGTTTGATTGGCGAGATTGGTTTCGCCATTCATCAGAACCACGGCAGACGGCGTATCCATTTCAAGATCCGATGTCTTCATGAGGCCATCGCGGATATCAAACCGTCCCTGGATTGCCTCAAAGGCTAAGCCTTCGCTAAAAATGTCACGGAAGTCCAATGAAAAACGTTGCGGCAACGACTGAAGCGACAATAGACCCAATAATCGGCCGACCCCGGGATCCATTTTTGAAAACTGACCATCTTTAGCCGTCATTTTAAAATTGCCCGAAAGCGTTGCCGGGTCAAAACCGAATGGGGTTGCTGGCCAACTCACTTGGCCCTCCATCGTAGCGACCCCCCGCTTTACCGTGCCCGGAAAGCCTAATTTGGTCAGCAGATTTCCCACTTGTGGACTATTAAGCTTGAAATCCATGGAGGTAAGGTTAACCGGCGCACCCCCTTTGTTAGCCTGGACGACCCAGTTAAGTCGTCCATTAAATTTAAGATCCGCACCCTCCAGTAAAAACGGGTCGATTCGCCATGACTGATTTTGGCCAACCTTCTGGTTCCGCGCACGAAAGCTCAACTTACCCCACGGCTTTCCTTGCCAGTACAACTCATCGACTTTAATAGACAGGTCGGGTAGCGAGTTAATCTCCTGCTTGAGATTGCTCGTTGTCCCTGGTTGATTCTCGGTTGCTGCGCTCAGATCCAGTTTAGACAATCGGCCCTGGAGCATGCCACGTTCTGCGCCATCCGCTGTCCCCGGCGGATACCAGTCAATCAACCCCTGCAGTTCTCGACTATTCATATGAACCGTCGTGTGATCTGCTGCCGTTTGCACGCTGGCCTTAAAATCCTGGAACTTCCTGCCGAAGGCATTAACCAGCGGCGCCTTCACTGTAATCGCCAATGGCAACATGGGCGCTCGCTGTCCACTCGATGGACTAGCCTGGCGGCTGCTTCCCAGATCAAAAGCTTTCATCCAGAAATCCAGATCAACGGGCTTTAACGATTCCAGCTGCAAACCCGGCTGATCGGGCATTGCCTGAGCCTGTCCAGAACCCATTAACACCTTGCCGCGCACCACCTGACCTTTGGTATTCACGCCTATGGTTGCTGAAGCCGCACCGCCTAATGTCATTCGCCAAATCTGGTTTACCGTATCGCTTCCTCTGCGCCCAGACAGCGGGGCGCTTTGTCGGGAAACCAGCAATGGTATGTTGCTACTCGCACTCTTATTAAACGGATCGGGCAACGATGACGCGACCCCTTTCAAATCTGACACAAGGTTTAAATCAACCCTGTCGCCTTTCATGACTACCTTGGCCTGCCAGTTTGTTTTACCCGAGAGCTGATCAAAAAGAGGCAAATTATAGTGGTTGCGCAAATCCGCGACATTGGCACGACCGCTCGCATTGATACTGGCACCCTTGTCATCTGTCACTATGCGAATAGCCAAAGGCTCGCCCGACCATTGCCCCTGCAAGTCATTACTATCAATCGTGCCTTCGCTGAACCTGATGGTGCCGTTAACCGCATCTACGCGAGGCGCGCCCGGCACAACGGCTAATTTATTGTTCAGGAAAATATACTGTCCCTGCACTTTGACATCCGAGGCATTCAGCATATTCAGGTTGACGGCAATATCCAGCTTGCCATTACCTTCAGCGCTCATCTCGTCTGCAAAATGATGGATATGATCTGCTAGCGGGGTATCTTTCAGAAAGCTCACTGCGCTGGACGTGGGTCCCTCTGCCTGACCTGAAATGAGCAGATGGTTTTCATAGGCACTCACGTCGGCCATATCAGCCTTGATCGCCGAGAACTTCATGCCATTGATCTGGCCTTTGTTGGCCACAATCTTGATCTGATTCTGGTTCATATCAAAACTGGCATCCAGATTCTCCAGGGGTGGATATCCGTCTGCATATTTCACGGTCAGGTTTTTAGTCTTGAACCCGAGATAGAACTTACCAGGTGCGCCCACGGCTGCACTGGAGCCTGGGGCAGAGCCCGCCTCGGGCGACCCGTAGGGCATACCCCATACCCGGCCGTCCATTTCAATACGAAACCCGGAAATCGAGCCCCCTGACACCGCGCCTTTTACCCACTTTGAGATATCAGGAGAGGCACTCAGTGGAATATATTTCCAGCCGCTTTCTGTCTTCGCATAATCAAAGACAATCTTCATATCAACGGTACCTGCTTTATCCATCTCGGATGCAGCCTGACTCATCTCGCCTGACCATGTACCGTTAGCCTCAGCTTGTAGGTCTGCGTTACGCAACTGCAAGCCTTTAACCTTAACGGCAATCAGACCAACTGTTTTCTTCCAGCTAATCTGCCCGGTTAATTGATCCAGCGGCACTTCGTTAATTGGCAACACATTAGGTGCAGCAAGCACGCTGTTTTCGCTATTCAAGACCAACTTGCCCTCACGGTGCGTCATGTCGATCTTGCCAGTCAATCCTTTAACAAACTTCAAACCATCATCTGAACGAATGGCAATGTCTTTAAATGCACCTTGTGCGGAATACTCAGCCAACGCGTCACCGATCACAAGGCCGTGGGCCCTAAACTTTTGCAACGTGCCTGATGGCGCAGCCCTGTCTAACTGCTGGCGCAATTGCAGTGGAATCGGCAAAGACTCAATCACTTCTCTTAAACGAGCAAGATCAAGCCGAGAGGCTTGGAAAGTGAGATCCTGCGTTTGCTTTTCGTCAGCAAAACCGAGGATGCGTTTAACAAAAATATCAGTTGGCGGTTCGGTTTTCCCCGTCGCATCAGTATAGGCAAGGTCCGTCAGCTTCAACTGCTCACTTTTGCTCTCTGCCTGCCGATGAAACTCTATGTCCGATGAAAACCGTTTAAGCTGCAGCGGCTTAATACCGGGAGCCAGTTGCGCTTTCATATCTGCGATGGCAACAGCCCCATCGACCTGGGTCAACTCTAACCCACGAGCAGAGACCGTAAGGTCAAGATTGGCCTTGCCTGAGGCGATGGGAACCGGATAGTCTATCCAGGTCGACCAACCCGCCAAATCAATTTCTTTGGTTTTCAAAGCAATTTTAGTTTGCCAGGAGTCCCATTCACTAAAGCTACGACCAATCCATTCGACGCGGACGCCTACCGGCTTACCCAAAGCATCTGGTGGGGCCAACGCAATGTCCAATTGGTGTTGCGCACCGCGACTATCCAAACGCAATGAAACATCACTCAGGGTTAGTGATGGCGAACGACGCATCGCATCTGACCAAACAACCTTCCCGCTGTGCAAGTTCAATTTGCCTTGCTCTAGCAACGCATCAACTCTGAAATCACCGCCACCATCGAGCGGCAAACCAGACAAGAACAAATGCCCCGCTGCATCGCGACGAAAATCCAGACTTGGTGTCTCAATCGTCAGTGCGCGGAAGCCTAGGTTACCTGTCAGCAAAGGCAACCAGGCAATCTCGGCCTTCACCTGACTTAATTGCACTGCCGGCTGATGTTTGCTATCGAAAACCACGACATCGCTCAAGGCAAAGCGCGGATGTAAATGCGCCCAACCTCCCGACATTTGGCCGACTTCGACTTTTATCCCCAGCGCCTTGCCAACAGCCTCTGCCAACGGCTCACGATAATCATCCAGACGGGGAAACAACCAGAATTGCAGCACGCAAGCGGCAGCCACCCACAAACCAACTATAACGGCCAACAGCCAACCGACCGTTCTACGAAACCAACGGCGCGCAATGAGATCGCGAATCCCTTGTAACGGGATCGCAAACAGGCCTGTCGAACGTTTAATAAATTGGCGCAAAGAAACGACCGCTTAATAAGAAAAGGGATTAAGTTAAGCAAATTGACACCGATGATGGACCACGGCGCTGCTTAGTGCCACAATTTTAACCGAAGCATTGGAATCACTCGTCTATTAACAGCGCATCTGAACGAAATCTTATGAATTACCCACTATCTGCTATTACCGAAGCCGTTCAGACGCACAATACGCCCGTTTTTGATCGGTCTTTTGACGAACGTCTAATTTATGCCAGACGCCATAGCCGCTACCTTGATCAGCTGCTGAATGCGCGCCACGAGATCATCGACTGGCTCTCCGCTCATGAAGGCACCCCTCTTTCTGCCGATGACTTGAGAGGCTTTCTAGACGTATCCGTTCCCGAGTCCGGAGAAGCCGCTGATGACAGCCTCCTTCGCAAAGGATTGAGACAACTCAGGCAGCGCGTCATGGCACATCTCATCGTCAGAGATATCGCTGACGGCGCTTCATTGGCTGAGATTGTTGAAACAATGACAGCGCTCGCGGATGTCACCACGCTTTTTGCGCTGAATCGTTTACACAGTGATTTATCAATCCGCTATGGCAACCCGATTGGCAGCAATGGCGAAATGCAGCACCTTGCCATCGTCGGCATGGGCAAGCTTGGGGGGCGTGAACTGAATGTCTCCTCTGATGTGGATTACATTTTTGTCTACCCTGAAGAAGGCGAGACCTCTGGCCGAGCGGATGGCGGGGGCAAAATCGATAACTACGACTTCTTCACACGTCTCGGAAAACGTCTCATCGCTAACTTGAATGATGCGACCGAAGACGGACAAGTGTTTCGGGTAGACATGCGGCTACGCCCGAACGGCGACTCGGGCCCATTGGTTTGTTCCTCCGACATGCTCGAGAACTACTTCATTACCCAGGGGCGTGAATGGGAAAGGTATGCCTGGATCAAAGCGCGTGTGATGAACGAGGCCGATACGGCTTGTGCGCCCGCTATGACCACCAGCGTTGCCAAACCATTTGTGTACCGCAAATATCTTGATTTCGGCGCGATTAATGCCATGCGTGCACTGCACGCGCAGATCCGTCAGGAAGTCACCCGCAAAGACCGCATGGAACACATCAAGCTAGGGCCCGGCGGTATACGCGAGATAGAATTTATCGCTCAGGTGTTCCAGCTAATCCGTGGCGGGCGTGATAGCACCTTACAGATCCGCCCCACGTTGCTGGTGCTCGAACGACTGAAAAATAGCGGGCAACTTAGTGCGGACGATGTTAAAACACTCACCGACGCCTACGTCTTTCTGCGACGTCTGGAGCACCGTTTGCAATATCTGGACGATGCCCAGACGCACATGCTGCCAGACGCTGCCGATGACCGCGCTTTGCTGGCGGAAAGCATGGGCTTTAGCGCTTGGGAGGAACTCTACGCAGCGCTTAACGCCCACCGCGATATTGTCAGCAAACACTTTCAGGCAGTTTTTTCAGATCCGAATAATAGCGATGACACGCAACCGATTCAGGATATCTGGCAGGGTGTTGCCAGCAATGATCAATCCATCGAACGATTGTCAGCGCTGGGTTACCAGGCACCGCAGGCCATTGTGGAGCGTATTCAGCGCCTCACGCAAACGGGACGCTATCAGCAATTGCCCCCGTCAAACCGCGAACGACTGGATGCCGCAGCCTGCAGTTTAATTTCGCTTGCCAATAAAACAAGCGCACCGGATGCCGCCGTCCTACGAGGGCTAGATTTTCTGGAATCCATTTCCGGACGTGGCGCCTACCTGGCCCTGCTACAACAATACCCGCAAGCACTCAGCCGTGTCGCCGATCTGGTCGGCGCTTCCAGCTGGGGCGCGCAATTCCTGACCCGACATCCGTTGCTACTGGACGAGCTACTCGATCAACGCCTTCTTGAAACTGCCACAGATTTTGATGCTTATCAGGAAGAACTGGACCGAGCGCTCGCAGAAGCTAACGACGACATGGAAGTGGAAATGAATATCTTGCGCGAAATGCATCATGCGCAACTATTCAGACTGCTCATCCAGGATCTGGCCGGACTCCACAGCCTCGAACGGATCTCGGATTTCCTATCCGAACTGGCTGACATCATTGTGGATCGAACGATCACACTGGTCTGGCGCAAACTGACGAAACGTCATACGGATACACCGCACTTTGCCGTGATTGGCTATGGCAAGCTAGGCGGCAAAGAACTGGGCTATGGCTCTGACCTGGATATCGTTTACCTTTACGATGACCCTGATCAAGACGCAGCGCAAACCTACATGCGTCTTGGCCAGCGAATCACGACCTGGTTATCCTCACAAACCTCATCAGGGATTGTCTATGAAATCGACACCCGACTGCGCCCTAATGGTGAGTCAGGTATGCTGGCCATCAGCCTGGATGGCTTCCGGGATTATGAAGAAAAATCCGCGTGGGTCTGGGAACATCAGGCTTTAACGCGCGCCCGCTTTGTCGCCGGCGATAACGCACTCGGCGAACGCTTCGAACAGGTTCGCCGGGAAATCCTGTGCAAAGAACGCAACATCGACACCCTGCGTCAGGAAGTCGTTGCTATGCGCCAGAAAATGTTTGATGCACACGGCGCCACCCAACCCGGCCTCTTTGATATCAAACAGGATCCGGGCGGCATCATCGATGTCGAGTTCATCGTGCAGTTCCTTATCCTGGCCCACGCCCACCGCTACCCGGACCTCACTGACAACTTAGGCAATATCGCTTTATTACATCGTGTCGCCGAACATGGGCTCATTGACGCAACGCTGTCTCACTCTGTGCAAACAGCCTATCGTGAATACCGCCGATTGCAGCACGCCAACCGTCTTAACGATGACCCCAAAGCACGTCTCACGGTGACGCCCGAACTGCAAGCGCACATTGATGCCGTCCTCGCGCTCAAACAACAGGTGTTCGGCTAATCAGGCACCCTCTTCAAGCTGCGCCTCTACCCAGAGGTTGCGGCAAGATGTTTCGCGAATAAACAAGGCAGCAAACAGCCCAAAGAAAGCCAGCGCAACCACAATCGACAGCCCGAATCTGAAGTCATTGAGCGTATAGATACGCACGCCATTCAAGATATCGCCCTGCCAAACCACATCCATCAGCACGCCCACCAGCGGCTGCATCACAGCAGCGCCAAAAAAGCCGCCCACATTGGCAATCGATGTCGACATACCGGCTAACTGCGGTGGGTTAACCTCTTTTGCACAAGCCCAGGTCAGACTAAACCCGGCCGTACTGAACCCCATCAAGAAACACAAGGGCATCGTCAAAGAAGCATCTAACGGACCGCCCCACCACCACACACACCAGATCGCACAGTAAACAGCGCTGGAGAGCACCAGTATGGATTTGCGTTGACGCAATCGGTCCGAAAGTATGCCAAGCACCAAACAACCAATTGCAAAACCAGCGTACATCAAGGAAAGATGCGTCGCTGCTATGTTGCGGGTGTAGCCATGGATCTGCGTCAGATAAGGCATCGCCCAGAGACCGGCGAAAGTAAAATAACTGCCACATAACCCGAGGTTGGTTAATGCCGGCGCCCAGGTCAAACGGTTACGAATCACAGAAAGCAAACCGCTAAGCACGACCGTGCGATCAACTTTTACACCACCCATTGCCGGGCTGCTACGCATCATCGCCCAGGACAGGGCGCCCAACACCAGCGAAGCCACCGCTACCGCTACAAAAACGTTGCGCCACCCCAGTTCAGTCGCAGCAAAGGCCAGCGGCACGCCCGCCATGACGGAACCAATGTTGCCAACAAAAACGCCTAAACCCGTCAAAGACGCAAAACGTCGCTCCTCAAAACTCAGGGCAATAATCTTCAGCATGGCAATAAAGGTGACCGAGACACCCAGACCAACCAAAGTGCGGCCAATTAGCGCATGCGTCAACGATTCAGCCAGCCCAAACCAGAGGCTACCGACAAAAGAAACAATACCGCCTAACAAAATAATCCGGCGCGGCCCTAGGGTATCAACCAACACGCCCGTCGGCACCTGCATCAGCGTGTAAACATAGAAATAGGTCGCCGCTAACACCCCCAGCGAGGCGGCCGTGGTTTCAAATGCCAGCGATAGATCCTGGGCAATAGAGGCCGGCGCAAAACGCTGAAAGAACGACAACGTATAGGCGGCCATCACGACCGCTAAAATCAAGGTCGCCTGACGTGTTGTCGATGTGGCCGAACCAGGTTTCATCACTTACTGCTTACCGGTACTACCAAAACCGCCTTCGGCGCGACTACTTTCAGTAAATGCCTCAACGATATTCATCGACACCTGCAACACGGGAAACACGACTAATTGCGCTATACGGTCCAGTGGATTAATTTCAAAGGCCGTATCACTGCGGTTCCAGAGCGACACCTTAATCTCGCCCTGATAATCCGAGTCAATCAAACCCACCAGATTACCCAGAACAATGCCATGTTTATGGCCCAACCCCGAGCGCGGCAGAATCATTGCCGCCAAGCCGGGATCTGCGAGATGAATCGCAATACCGGAAGGGATTAAAACCGTTTCACCGGCATTTATTACCAAAGGCGCTTCAATACATGCGCGCAGATCGAGTCCGGCGGCACCCGGCGTGCCATAAGCAGGTGGGCTATCGTGCAAACGGGCATCCAGAATACGAACATCAATGCGGTGCATAAAGTAATTTCCTTAGAGCTGATTCAAACGGCTGGCTAATTCATCCACAAGGCGCCTTGCCAATGCCGGCTTAGACATTTCCGGCAATGGATGACGACCCTTGGCGTCATAAAGCGTCACCACATTGGCTGCCGTGCCTAATCCGTCACTCACCAGATTGCCAATCACCAACGGCAGCCTTTTACGCTGACGTTTCGCCTCGGCGTATTCGTCTAGGTTCTGGCTCTCTGCAGCGAACCCCACACAGTAGGGCGCTGCGGGCAAAGAAGCCACTTCAGCCAGAATATCCGGATTGGTTGTCAGTTCAATCGTCCGTCCGCCATCGGCAGCGTCTGATTCGGTTTTCTTCAGCTTGTGTTCCGCCGCATTCACGGGGCGGTAGTCTGCAACGGCCGCGACCCCGACAAACACCTGAGCTTTTGCAATTTCGGCCATTACCGCCTGTCGCATCTGTTCTGCTGTCTGCACATTAATGCGCTGCACGCCGAAGGGTGTAGCAAAAGAAACCGGACCGCTTACCAGCACAACCTCGGCACCCGCCTGAGCGAACGCACGTGCCATCGCAAAGCCCATCTGCCCAGATGACAGGTTGGTAATGCCGCGCACTGGATCGATGGGTTCAAAGGTTGGACCAGCCGTCATCACAATCTTTTTTCCAGCCAGCTGCTTCGCGGTCAACGCACCAATGACCGCCTCAGCTAACTCACACGACTCCAGCATCCGGCCTTCGCCAGTCTCCCCACAGGCCTGTTCACCAATGCCGGGTCCCCAAATGGCAATGCCGTCACTTTCCAGCAGTTGCTTATTACGCTGCGTCGCCGGGTTAGACCACATCTGCCGGTTCATTGCCGGCGCAATGGCGAGCGGGCAGTCACGTGCCAATACCAGTGCGGATAACAGGTCATCGGCTCGCCCCTGGGCGACTTTCGCCATGAAATCTGCCGAGGCCGGTGCAATCAGCATCAGATCAGACGAACGGGTCAGATCGATATGCGTCATACCACCGCCCTTTTCAGGGTCCCAGGCATCCACCGCCACCGGATTACCCGACAGCGCCTGAAACGTTAATGGTGTAACAAAGCGCGTTGCCGCTTCAGTCATGACGACAACTACCGTTGCGCCCGACTTCTTGAGTAAACGCACCAGCTCTGCAGATTTATAGGCGGCAATCCCACCGGTAATACCCAGTAGGATTTTTTTGCCCATCAGTTCATCCGAAGGTTGCACAACCGTCATAAACAAAGCCTTTTTGTTAAGTGTCGCCATGGAGCGCTCTTGGTTTGAGCTATTCTATCCATATTTAGCCAGCACTAGGCAGTTAAACCCGGGAGGCAGAAGCACCCATGAGTTTGACCGACATACCCAACAACGACCGCCCACGCGAAAAATTGCTACAACGTGGTCCGGAATTTCTTTCGGATAGCGAACTCGTCGCCATACTTTTACGTACAGGTCTTCCCGGGCAAGACGCTATTGCACTGGCGCATGCGCTTATCGAGCGTTTCGGCGGCTTGTACGGACTATTGTCAGCACCCTCGGCCGAACTGACCAAGACTTTAGGGCTCGGCCCGGCGAAAACAGCGCAGCTGATCGCCGTACTAGAACTGGCTCGACGCACGTTGCGCGAAGAAATGGCACAAGGGGTTTCCCTTTCGTCTGTGGATAACGTACGCCGCTATCTGAAACTCAGTCTCGCCAATCGCGAATACGAGGTATTTCACGCACTCTGGCTGGACGCCCGCAATCGCCTGATCGCCAGCGAAGAACTATTCCGGGGCACGCTGACGCAAACTAGCGTTTACCCAAGGGAGGTGGTACGTCGGGCCATGCATCACAATGCGGCCGCCGTCATCTTTGCCCACAACCACCCTAGCGGCATCGCCGACCCCTCTGGTGCCGACGAGCAACTGACAGATGCCCTACAACAGGCGCTAAACCTTATTGACGTCAGGCTTTTAGATCACTTTATTGTTGCCGGTCTTGCCGAGCCTTATTCATTCAGCGAGCATGGCAAACTGGCCTAAACGGCCTAAAAATACCCAATCTACGTATTAGTTGGCTTTTTTACTGTTTTTGCCTTATAATCATCGGCTTTCCGTTTGGGATAACAGGAGTCAATCATGGCACGCGTTTGCCAAGTAACGGGCAAGGGCCCGATGGTGGGAAACAACGTTTCTCACGCCAATAACAAAACGAAGCGTCGCTTCCTGCCGAATCTGCAGTACCGCCGTTTCTGGGTTGAAACTGAAAACCGCTTCGTACGCCTGCGCGTATCGAACGCCGGCCTGCGCGTTATCGACAAGAAGGGCATCGAGACTGTTCTCGCTGACCTGCGCGCCCGCGGCGAAGTTTAAGCCGCTCACCCGAATCTAGGAGAACACCATGGCCAAAGGCGGACGTGAAAAGATCAAGCTCGAATCGAGCGCTGGTACCGGTCACTTTTACACCACAACAAAGAACAAGCGCACCACGCCTGAAAAGCTGGAAATCACCAAGTACGACCCGAAAGCTCGCAAGCACGTGGCGTACAAGGAAACCAAGCTTAAGTAAGCTACGCGCGTCCCAAACGCAACAAAGCCCACCCTTGCGGTGGGCTTTGTCTTTGGCGTTAGGCTACGGCATTACCCGTTGCCCAACGCCTTCTTTATTAATCGGCAAGCTTGCTCTGGAACATGAGCCCCGCATGCTCGCGCAGCGCATGGTATTTGATGGTTTTCCAGCGCTCCGGAATCACCAATTCGCCTTGGTAGGAGGCCAGGAACGTGGGCGCCTCCACCACGTCATAGGCAATACGGTACGAATTGAAGTCAATAAACTGCTTGAGCTCGGCCGGATCATCTGCGGTCACCCAACGCGCCAAACGATACTTGGTCGGCATCAAACGGGCTTCAACACCATACTCATGCTTGAGTCGATGTGCCACCACCTCAAACTGAAGGGTACCGACTGCGCCGAGCAACAAGGCACCGCCATCATGCGGGCGGAACACCTGAATGGCACCCTCTTCCCCTAACTGCTGAAGGCCAGTACGTAGCTGCTTGGCTCGCATCGGGTCGGCCACTTCGACCGCCTGGAAAATTTCCGGTGCAAAGAAGGGTAGCCCGGTGTACTGCAGTTTTTCGCCTTCGGTCAGCGTGTCGCCGAGCTGCAGCAGACCATGGTTGGGCAAACCGATGATATCGCCCGCATAGGCTTCTTCCAGCAACTCACGACGTTGCGACAGAAAAGACATGGCGCTGGCTGTGCGCATGCTCTTGCCAGTCCGGCCAATCTTGAGCTGCATGCCGCGCGTGAACTTACCGGAGCAGATACGCACAAAGGCAATGCGGTCACGATGCGCCGGATCCATATTGGCCTGCACCTTGAAGACCACACCGGAGAAGGCCTGCTCATCCGGGTTTACGACCCGCTGAATAGCCGCCCGCGGCTTCGGTGCCGGCGCCAGCTCCGACAAGGCATCCAGCACTTCCTTTACACCGAAGTTGTTGATGGCCGAGCCAAAGAACAGCGGCGTCTGCTGACCATTCAGGAACGCCTCTTTATCAAACTCTTCCGAGGCACCACTAATCAACTCTACTTCCTGTTGCGCCTGTTCGAACTCGGCACCAAAACGATCCGCCAGTTGTGGATGCTCAAAGCCTTGCAGCGTTTCCGATTCGGTCTCCAGGCGATCTTTGCCCGAACGGAACAAGCGCATCTGGTCTTTACGAATGTCATATACGCCGGCAAAACGCTTGCCCATACCGACCGGCCAGGTAAATGGCACCACCGTCAGCTTTAGCACCTTTTCAATTTCATCCACCAGATCGAGCGGGTCTTTGACTTCGCTATCCAGCTTATTAATGAACGTAATGATCGGCGTATTACGAGCGCGACATACTTCAAGCAGGCGCAGCGTCTGTGGTTCAACCCCGTTACCGGCATCAATCACCATCAGCGCCGCATCCACGGCGGTAAGCACCCGATAGGTGTCTTCAGAAAAGTCCTGGTGACCCGGAGTATCGAGCAGATTGATCACGCAATCGCCGTACTCCATCTGCATCACCGAGCTGGCGACAGAAATGCCGCGCTGCTTCTCGATTTCCATCCAGTCTGACGTTGCATGACGGCTGGCTTTACGGGCCTTGACGCTACCCGCAATCTGGATCGCACCCGCGAATAGCAACAGCTTTTCGGTGAGGGTGGTTTTACCCGCATCCGGGTGAGAAATAATGGCAAAAGTCCGGCGGCGCTTCACCTCCGGCAAAATACTTTTACCCCGCTGGGCCGCAGCCGTGGGCTGATCAGCGTCCGGGCTTTCACTCGCCAGTGTTTCCTGGCTTCCTACATCACTCATTGCTTAGCGCCTTCAAATAAAACAACCGGCCGAAGCCGGTTGTTGGGTACCACGGGTATCTCTTAAATCACGTAGCGTCGTACACGCACCGACAACTCTTCAAGCGCATGCACGCCAGAGGCTTCAGCCTGCTTACACCACTCTTGCAGACTCTGAACCAGCTGTTCACGCGAGGCGTTGGTCTTTTCCCAGATCGCAACGAGCTGCGTACGCATCGTGCAGAGCTTGGTCAACGCAGGGCTTTCAGCCAGCACACTATCGACAGGCTGACGGAGTTCCACAGGCATTTGGTCTAGATCACCAGCCACCCAGCGCGACGCCTGACGCATGGTCTTCTTATCCGCCAAGGTGTGCTCACGCTTGTGATGTTCCAGCGTGCGGGCAAACTCGTGGCGGATCGCCTTGCCATAGCGGGTCATCAGATCGAAACGGTGGGTAATCACGGCATCCAGCGTCTCTGCATTCACTTCAGCCACTTCCTTACCCAGTTTGGGGCGCGGTGCGACTTTCTTGACCTTGGCCAGACCCAGCACTTCCATGGTGCGGATATACAACCAGCCAATGTCAAACTCATACCACTTGTTCGACAGCTTGGCCGATGTACCGAAGGCATGATGGTTGTTGTGCAACTCTTCGCCACCAATAATGATGCCCCAAGGGATCAGGTTGGTTGACGCATCCGGGCAGGTGAAATTGCGATAGCCATAGTAGTGGCCCACACCATTCACAATGCCTGCGGCCCAGAATGGAATCCACACCATCTGCACGGCCCAGATCGTTAAACCAATTGGCCCGAACAGAATCAGGTTGATGATCATCAGAATCGAAACGCCAATCACTGAATGGCTATAAACATGGCGCTCCATCCAGTCATCCGGCGTGCCCGCACCATAGCGTTTCATGGTTTCGTCGTTCTTGGCTTCGGCACGATACAGCTCGGCCCCTTCCCAAAGTACTTTCTTCAGACCCAGCACTTGCGGGCTATGCGGGTCTTCGGGGGTTTCACACTTGGCGTGATGTTTGCGGTGAATGGCGGTCCACTGCTTGGTCACCATACCCGTCGTGAGCCATAACCAGAAACGGAAGAAATGCGCCACGGCCGGATGCAATTCCAGCGCACGGTGCGCAGAATGGCGATGCAGATAAATCGTAACGCCGGCGATCGTGATATGCGTCACGATCAGGGTGTACACGATATAACCCCACCAGGGCAGATCAATGAGTCCGTTAAACATGTATGCGCGCTCCTAAATTGGTCAAACCAGAGCCATCGGTTTAATTCCGGGCTCCCGTGCTGCGACAGCACAATCCATCCGCAAAAACATGCCGAATGAATGAAATCAATGGATTATAACACTTTAATGCCCTAAGTTAGGGCACAAAGCCGGCTTTAAACCCCCAAGCCTTTGGTGTACCGCAAAAAGTATATGGCTCAGAAATCGTCCAGCGTGAAACGAATCCGCAGGGGAATTTTCAGATTCCTGCCCTGCAATTCGGCCGGCACCGGCGTGCGCTCAGCAGCCAGGCGCGCCATGGTAAAAGCGGCCTCATCCAGCGTCTGAGAACCACTGCTTTTACCTTGCAGTACCACGGGCGCGACGCCGTTTTTGGACAGAACGATAACCTCTTCACACACACCCTCGTGGCCGCGCGCCCTTGAAACCTCCGGGTAGCGCCGTGCCTTGCGTGCTTCAACACCCAGCGCGAGTCGATAACGCTGCAAGGCATCCGCATCAACCCCATCCCGGGCGCTCTCCGGGGCGCCACCCAGCGTACCCGCCTTTGAAGCCAAATTGGGCGCCGCTGCAGCATCGCCCTGCGCAACGCCTACCTGGGTCGGCTGAACAAGCTTCGCTTTTTCCGGCGCTAACTCCCCGTGTTTAGCCTTCACGATCGGCACTGGCTTTACGGGATTCAGCTTTTTCGTATCACCCGCCGACAATGGCGCCATTTTTTTTGCATCCGCCTTAGCCGTTTGCGCCGTATCACCGGCGCCACGCAACACCGCACTCAAAGGTGCCTGCGGCATGGCAATCGGGGTGTACAAGTCAAACGCCAACGGGAAAATAACAAAGAGATGAATCGCTACCGAGGCAGACACTGCCCACCGTAACGACTTCGGCCAACGCTGCCAGAACTCGAGCGCCTGCATCATACGGGCAGCCCTTCCGGCTTTTGCCCGGCAGTCATGCGGGGGTTACCACTCAAATCGGTGCGGCCGGTGACGCTCACCAAACCTGCCGCTGCCCAGATCCGAGCCACCGCGTCAGCCTGATCGTGACCATGCTCTACCAGCAGCCACCCACCAGGCTTAAGGTACGCCAATGCGCCTGCCGCAATGGCACGATAGGCATTAAGCCCATCTGCCTCATCCGTTAGCGCCAGACGCGGCTCAAAGCGGACACCATCTCCGACCAGATGCGGGTCGTTCGCTGGAATATACGGGGGGTTACTTACAATCAAATCAAAAAGATCTGTTTGCGTTAAGCCTTCATACCAGCTGCCACAAATCAACTGGACATTAGTTCGATCCAGGCGTTGTCGATTTCCGGATGCAACCGACAAAGCAGCCGGTGATAC
>CAZGHR010000007.1:0-33717 GCA_964525545.1 uncultured Dechloromonas sp. | reverse complement strand
GAAGGTGGCGGCGGCCCCAATTATTCAACCATGTAATAAGTGAATGACTATGAGTACAGAACTCGGTTTTACGATTGATCAGATGGAAGTTGGCATGACGCGTAGTTATGCCAAGACGATCACCGAAACAGACATCATCATGTTCGCGGCAGCATCGGGGGATATCAATCCCGTTCACCTGAATCAGGAATATGCCGAAAAGACGATGTTCGGCGGGCGAATCGCGCATGGCATTCTGTCGGCAGGAGTAGTTTCAGCCTGTATCGCCAATAAATTGCCAGGATCGGGAACCGTATATTTGGGACAGACCCTGAAGTTCAAGGCACCGGTTCGTCCTGGCGATACCGTGACTGCCATCGTCACCGTGAAGTCGCTCGATGCAGCAAAAAACCGTGTCGTTCTTGATACGGTTTGTCAGGTAGCAGGCAAGACAGTTCTAGAAGGCGAAGCAACCGTTTTAGCACCAAAACAGTAAGACAAGTAGTTACAAATCCAAAGGAGAGAGAAGTGTCAGATAAAGCTCTGTACGACAGGATTCGCAAGAATCCAAAATTCGCACAGCTCTGTCAGGAGCGGGGTCGTTTTTCCCTGATTCTGTCATTGATTGTGTTGATTCCCTATTACACCTTCATGATGACGGTGGCCTTTAATCCGGCGTTTTTTGCCGAACATTTCGGTGACAGCACGATTCTTACAATCGGCTGGCCGATCGGTGCCCTCATCATTGTCGGCTCTTGGTTGCTGACAGGTATTTACATCCGTCGTGCCAACGGAGCCTTTGAAGATCTGAATGAAGAGATTATCGCGGAGGCCCGCAAATGAATCTGACAAAACACCTTAAATCCATCGGCTTTGCTGCACTGGCATTGCTGCCGTCGCTTGTCCTGGCTGCAGCCGCGAGCGATGGCCCTGTCGAGAAGCAGCCGGTGAATGTGTCGGCGATCGCCATGTTCATCGTTTTTGTGCTGCTGACACTGGGCATCACCTATTGGGCTGCTTCGCGTACTAAGTCGACCGCTGATTTCTATACAGCGGGTGGCGGAATCAGTGGTTTCCAGAATGGTCTGGCTATTGCAGGTGACTATATGTCAGCTGCAACCCTGCTGGGTTTGTCTAGCCTGATTTACGCACGTGGCTTTGATGGTTTTATTTATACCATCAGCTTCTTTGTGGGCTGGCCAATCATTTTGTTTATTCTGGCAGAGCGTTTGCGTAACCTTGGCAAATTCACTTTTGCTGATATCGCCTCGTTCCGTCTGGATCAAACCAAGATCCGTACCTTTGCAGCATTTGGTTCGTTGACGGTCGTATTCTTCTATCTGATCGTTCAGATGGTTGGCGCCGGTCAGCTGATTCAATTGCTGTTCGGTCTGGAATATAACTTCGCCGTCGTTCTGGTGGGCGTGCTGATGATTGTCTATGTGACTTTCGGCGGTATGGTTGCTACGACCTGGGTGCAGATTATCAAAGCCTGTTTGCTGCTGTTTGGCGGCACCGTTCTGATGCTGCTGACGTTTAATTACTTTGGCTTCTCGTTTGATACCCTGTTTGCCAAGGCGGTTGAGTCGAGCAAGCTGGGCACCAAGCTGATGGAGCCAGGTAAGCTGATGGCTGACCCGGTCTCGGCGGTATCTCTGTCGCTGGGCCTGCTGTTCGGTACTGCCGCGCTGCCGCACATTCTGATGCGATTCTTTACCGTGCCGAATGCCAAGGAAGCACGCAAGTCGGTGTTTGTTGCAACCGGCTTTATTGGGTTCTTCTTCCTCGTTGTGGTCGTGCTGGGTATTGGCGCTATCACGATCGTGGGTACCGATCCCCAGTTCTTTGAAAATGGCGTTGTCGGCGGCAAGCTGATCGGCGGTAGCAATATGCCGGTAATGCATCTGGCCAAAGCAGTTGGCGGTGACGTGTTCCTGGGCTTCTTGTCAGCCGTTGCGTTTGCAACGATTCTGGCAGTGGTTTCGGGCCTGGCACTGGCTGGTGCATCGGCGATTTCGCATGACATTTACGCCCGTGTGATCAAGAAGGGTAAGGCAACCGGCGAGCAGGAAATGCGCGTTGGTAAGTACGCTTCGGTGTTCATTGGCTTCGTCGCAGTTGTGCTGGGTATCCTGTTCAAGGATCAGAACGTTGCCTTCCTGGTGGCCTTGGCCTTCGGTGTTGCAGCTTCGGTGAACTTCCCAGTGCTGATTCTGTCGATGTACTGGAAGGGGCTGACAACTCGCGGCGCACTTATCGGCGGCATCGTTGGTCTGATAACTGCAGTTGGTCTGGTCATTCTCTCGCCCGCAGTGTGGGTGAAGGTGATTGGCAATGCCACGCCGGTATTTCCGTATGACCATCCTGCGTTGTTCTCGATGACAGCCGCATTCCTGGCTACCTGGTTCTTCTCTGTTACAGATAAGAGCGCACGTGCTAAAGCAGAAATTGCAGCATTTGATGATCAGTATGTCCGTGCTCAAACCGGTATTGGTGCGGCTCAAGCTAGCGATCACTAAGGTTAATCCGAGCAGTTCCTCCTTGTAGTAATTTTAAGGGGCCGTTAGGCCCCTTTTTTTCTTGATGATTATGAAACTTATAGAAATTAGCCAAGCTGATCATGTTGGTACTTTGACCTTAATAAACACCGATCGTCTAAATGTCATGGGTAGCGATTTGGTCAATCAATTGATCGAAGGCCTAGAACATTTTGTCAACACAGGAATGCGTGTAGTCATTCTCAAAACACTTCCTGGCGTTAAGGTATGGTCTGCCGGCTATGACGTAAATGAGTTGCCGCCCCACGGTAGAGACCCGCTAGAGTGCCATGAGCCGTTGCGTAGGGCAGTAAAAGCCATACAGACCTGTCCTCTCCCCGTTATTGTTGTTGTAGAGGGGAGTGTCTGGGGCGGAGCGAATGAACTCGTAATGTCGGGCGACATGGTTATCGCCGCTGAGGGTACAAGCTTTGCCTTGACCCCAAGTCGGCTGGGTGTCCCCTACAATCCCTCCGGCATTATGACCTTTATGAACACGATGCCGTTACATATTCTTAAGGAAATGTTTTATCGCGCAATGCCTGTTAATGCTGAGCGCCTTGAAACCTATGGTGTTGTTAATCACGTTGTTCCGTTAGAAATGTTGGAGTCGTTTTCGATTCAGATAGCAAAGGAAATGTGTATGACATCACCACTCGCAAATAGTGTTTTCAAATCTCAGGTTACATCCATGACGAATGCAATTCCGCTGACATCTAATGAGTTTGAACAAATTGAAGCTAGTCGACGTGTGGTGTATAGCAGCAATGACTATCGCGAAGGCGTTGCCGCTATAAAAGAAAAGCGTGCACCAGTATTTCAAGGAAAATAATCATGAGGAACCGTCATATAAGTCTTAAATCGTTAGATGACCTTATTGTCGGTGAAGTTTTTGAGACTCAGGGCTACACCTTGTCTCAAGCCGATATTACGAGCTTCGCTTTTAGTTTTGATCCGCAGCCTTTTCATATCGATGAAGTAGCAGCAAGCCAATCTATCTTCGGTGGCATCATTGCCAGTGGGTTTCATACCATTGCTATTTGTTTCAGGCTTTTTATTCAGAGCGGTATTTTTGCCCGTTCAAGTTTGGGAGGAACCGGTTTGGATGAGGTTCGTTGGTTTGCTCCGGTCCATGCTGGCGATACCTTGACTGCAGAAGTAGAAGTAACCAAGCTTGTGCCATCAAAGTCTAAAGATGATCGTGGTGTGGCAGTGTTGCAATACCGTGGATACAACCAACGCAAAGAAATGGTGGTTAGTTTTTATGGCAATCACTATCTGTTACGTTGATTATAAGATTTGAAGATACTCTGAGCTTATGCCCAAGCAATTTTTAGGACTAGACTACCCCATAATTCAAGCACCCATGGCAGGTGTGCAGGGGAGTGCCTTAGCAATTGCAGTTAGCAATGCCGGTGGATTAGGATCTTTGCCCTGCGCCATGCTGACGCCCGAAGCGATTCTTGCAGAGGTTTCTCGGATTAGGTTGCAAAGGGAATCTACAGAACGTACCCATTCACCCTTTAATCTGAACTTCTTTTGTCATCAATTGCCTTTGATAGACGATTCTATTGAAGATCGCTGGCGGAACCAGTTCGCTGACGCATACCAAACCTATGATGTCGACCCGGCTCTCATAGCGCCTGTGCCTCTACGGTTGCCTTTTAGCCCTCTGATGGCGGCTTTGGTTGAAGACATAAAACCGGCCGTTGTAAGTTTTCACTTTGGGTTGCCCGAAGTAGCGCTGCTAGATAGGGTAAAGCGCAGCGGCGCCAAAGTCATGTCGTCTGCTACTACCGTTGAAGAAGCTCTTTGGCTGGAAGCACATGGCGCAGACATCATCATCGCCCAAGGTCTTGAAGCGGGCGGGCATCGTGGGATGTTTCTCACGTCAGATATAACGACCCAAATGGGCACTTTTGCATTGCTGCCACAAATTATTAAGGCAGTAGAACTGCCGGTAGTAGCTGCTGGAGGCATTGCCGATGCCGGTGGCGTTAAAGCAGCCCTGGACTTGGGTGCTGCTGCTGTTCAGATAGGAACGGCTTTTATGCTCTGCCCAGAGGCTTCTACAAGTCAAGTGCATCGTAAAGCCTTACAGAGTCCTCGGGCTCGGCATACTGCCATAACCAATGTATTTACCGGGCGTCCGGCGCGTGGCATTGTGAACCACATGATTGAATCTTACGGCCCAATGAATAACCTGGCACCACCGTTTCCTTTTGCGACAAGTGCATCAGCGCCACTTCGTGTCAAGGCAGAAGCATTGGGTTCAAGTGATTTTAGTCCTTTATGGGCCGGGCAAAATGTTACAGGTTGTCGTGAAATTCCTGCTGCTCAACTCATGAAAGAATTAGTCCGATTTGTTTAGTGCTTATTTGCGGACAAGACAAAGGGCTAATTCGTGCCAGCCCGAAGGATGAGGCACTATCGTTGGAAGTTTTTCTGGCCAGACCCAGTTCTTAGTATTAAATAGTGCATACATGGCGTTAATGTCGCAATGGAACGGTGGACCCTGTTTTAGCCCTTTGTGGGCGCCCGGTCGATGAACTTGCATTAACAGAATAAGAAGTGATCCGCCTGGACGTATCCATCGGGCTAGTTGTTCGGCATAGGTAATCCAGTGATCAGGATCGAGCGCGCAAAGGCAAGTTTGTTCGTAAACGGCGTCGAATTTTTCACGCGGCTCGTATGTGAGCACATCGGCCTCAATCACTTCGGCAAGAAGTCCATTTTCCATCAGGAGTGTCTTGGTCTCTTTGACAGCCGCATTGGTGTAATCAATACCAACCACATCAAAACCTTGTTTGGCGAGCTCGACAACCTCCCACCCTTTGCCGCAACCTGGAACTGCTATGCGGCAGTTTTGCAGGGTGTTGCTGCTAATCCATTCTAATAGTTGTGGATTTGTGGCACCTCTATCCCAAGGTGTCATCCCCTGTTCAAAATGTTCTTGCCAAAAGTTGGGAGTTAGCTGACTCATAATAATGGGGCATCTGGTAATAGTGGTGATTCTATGCTGATCGCATCAAGCGCTTAGGGGCAATGGGGGATTTATTGATCTGGCTCAACAAATTACGCATTGCAGCAAGGGTTTCTCAATGATAAAGCATGGATAATCACACAAAGAAGTCCGCATGATTGGAGAGTTAATCATGATCTACCGAATTGAAGTCGCTGAATTTGAAACTCAGAACTGGGTAAATCTTGGGCTGGTTGAACAAACTATTGAGCAGGTACGTATGTATGTGTGTGTTGTAAGGCGAATGTACCCAGGTTCTCATGTTCGCGCGATTGACTCAGAGAGTAGAAAAACCGTCGCAGAGATATAGATGGGATCGCCAATTAGTCCACAGCGATGCAGGTGTATTTGGTGCTCAGATATTCATCGACGCCATGTTGTGAGCCTTCGCGGCCAAACCCTGATTGTTTGATGCCGCCAAATGGCGCGACTTCGCTCGACATCAGGCCGGTATTCACGCCTAACATGCCGTACTCAAGCGCTTCAGAAACGCGGAAGATCCGGTTGGTATCTCGCGTGTAGAAATAGGCAGCCAAGCCAAATTCCGTGTCATTCGCCATTCGAACCGCTTCGGATTCGTCGCTAAAAGCGAACAACGCAGCAACTGGCCCGAAAATTTCTTCATGCATGATGCGCATATTGGGCGTCAGATTTTTGATCACGGTCGGCTGATAATACAGCGCACCCTGGGCATCGGCAGCGCCTCCGGTAACAATGGTGGCGCCGTGGGATACCGCATCACTGACTAGGGCTGTTACCTTTTCTAGCCCGCTGGTATCAATCAGGGGGCCAATCTGTGCATCGTTTTCAAAACCATGGCTCACTTTGAGTGCGCGGACTTTGGTTGCAAGCTTCTCGGCAAATGCATCCATGATGGCTTCGTGCACCAGGAAGCGGTTGGCGCAGACGCAGGTTTGTCCGCTATTACGGTATTTGGAAGCCATAGCACCCTCAACCGCAGCATCCAGATCGGCATCCTCGAAAACAATAAAAGGGGCGTTGCCGCCGAGCTCGAGCGACAGCCGTTTGAGGCTAGGTGCAGACTGCGCCATCAGCAAGCGGCCAACCTGGGTAGAACCTGTGAAAGAAAGTTTGCGTACACGGGCATCGCCAGTGAGTACCGCGCCAATTTTCGGCGCAGAGTCAGCGCCGCCTGTAACAACGTTAAACACACCGGGAGGAATGCCGGCGCGCTCAGCCAATACAGCGAGTGCCAGTGCAGTGAGTGGTGTTTGTTCAGCGGGTTTAACGACGACGGTGCAGCCTACGGCTAGGGCAGGCGCAACCTTACGGGTGATCATCGCTGCCGGAAAATTCCAGGGGGTAATTGCGGCGCAAACACCAACAGGTTCACGGGTCACAAGCAAGCGCTTGTCGGGTGTGTTGGAAGGCAGGATTTCACCATTCACCCGACGCGCCTGCTCTGAAAACCATTCGACAAATGACGCGGCATAGGCGACTTCGCCAAGACTTTCTGTGTAGACCTTGCCGCCTTCGGCCGTAATGAGGGTGGCAAGGTCATCTTTGGCCAACTGAATGAGGTCATACCACTTGCGTAGAATCTTGCTGCGCGCTCTGGCGCTTTGTGCGCGCCAGGCAGGAAAAGCAGATTCGGCCGCATCAATTGCCAAACGGGTTTCTGTAACCCCCATGTCGGCAACATTGCCAAGAAGTTGGCCATTGCCCGGATCAGAGACGGGGAAATGGCTTTGGCCACCAAGCCATTGCCCATTGATGTAGGCATCGGTGCAAAGTAGCGATGGGTCTTTTAGGCGGGTCAGCGGCATTGCGAACTTTCAAACAGACAACAGGCGAAGGAATTGGTGTTCAAGGGTAAATTCACTTGCAGGAGCAAGCGGGTTACGCCACACTTCGAATCATATGACAAACTGCGTTCTATCGCGACCCTCGCTTGGCCATGGTTTTTTTACGGGGCATCTGCTACCGAGGCTTTCCCTTTGTTTGGTAGTGCTGCTGATGTTAGCTGGCTGTGCGAGCTCCGGCAGCAAAAGCATTACCCGTTTTGGCGCGGACAACCTGCCCCCAACCACACAGGGTCAGGAAGTCACCATTATGGCCATGCATCTCATAGATACGGGCTATCAGTTTGGCGGCAAGAATCCGCAGGCAGGCCTGGATTGTAGTGGGATGGTGAGTTGGCTCTATGGACAGGCGGCTGATTACAAGCTTAAAGGCAGCGCAAAAGATATGGCTTCTCGCGGTCGGCAAATTACGCCTGCAGCAGTCAAGCCGGGCGACCTGATCTTTTTTAATACGCGCGGGTTCAGTTATTCCCACGTTGGCATTTACATCGGGGATCAACGTTTCATTCATGCCCCCAATAGCAAAGGCAAGGTCCGTATCGATCGCCTCGACCAGGGCTGGTTCGCTACCCGCTTTGAAGAAGCGCGAACGTACTTCGACTAAAGGCGGGGCTTAATTGCCGCTGGCAATATAAGGGTGAACCATCTTGCTTGGATCGATAATCCGATCGAAGTCTTCTGGCGAAACATACTTGAGTGCTAATGCAGCGTCACGCAACGTAAGATCGTGGGCGAGCGCATGATGAGCGATCTCTGATGCTTTGTCATACCCAATGACTGGTGCGAGTGCAGTCACTAGCATCAATGATCGATCAAGGTGAGATTGGATGTTGCGCAGATTAGGCGCCGTACCCTTCACCAGGTGCTTCGCAAAGTTGTTGCACCCGTCTGTCAGCAGATTAATTGAACCCATGACGTTATGAATGATCAGCGGCTTGTAGACGTTCATTTCCAGATAGCCACTGGCACCGCCAAAGGAAACGGCGACATCGTTTGCCATCACCTGAACAGCGACCATGGAGAGCGCTTCAGCCTGAGTCGGATTGACCTTGCCGGGCATGATGGATGAACCCGGCTCATTCGCAGGCAGGTTAAGCTCAGCAAAGCCGGCGCGCGGCCCACATGCCAGCAACCGAATATCGTTGGCGATTTTATACAGAGAAACAGCCAGAGTTTTAAGCGTGCCTGAAAGTTGCACCAGTGCGTCATGTGCGCCCTGTACGGTAAATTTGTTGGGCGCTGATACAAATGGTAAGCCGGTAAGGCGCGCAATTTCAGCGGCCATCTTTTCGTCAAACCCTGGTGGTGAATTAAGGCCTGTGCCGACAGCTGTGCCACCGATGGATAATTTATATACATCAGGCAGGGCGTTCTGGATGCGAACAATATCGTCATCCAGCATCCCGACGTAGCCTGACCACTCCTGGCCTAATGTGATCGGGGTTGCGTCCTGCATATGCGTGCGGCCGATTTTGACGATATCCATCCAGGCCTCGGCCTTCTCATGGAGATGGTTTCTGAGCAGCGTAATTGCAGGAAGCAAGTGATGCACGATACTAATGGCCGCCGCCATGTACATGGCAGTAGGGAAATTGTCATTGGACGACTGCGACATGTTCACGTGGTCATTGGGGTGAACCGGTGTTTTGCTGCCGAGCTCAGTGCCCGCTAGCTGGCAGCAACGATTGGAAATAACCTCATTCACGTTCATGTTGAACTGTGTCCCGCTGCCTGTCATCCAGACGTGGAGCGGAAACATCGCATCATGCTGACCGGCGAGAATTTCATCACATGCGCGTTCGATTAGTAGCGCTTTGTGTTTGTCTAGTAGGTTACCCGAGGCGTTTACCCGCGCCGCAGCTTTTTTTAGGATGGCATAAGCGCCGATCATTTCGGCCGGCATAAGATCTTTGCCGATACTGAAGTACGTCAGCGAGCGCTGGGTTTGTGCGCCCCAGAGTTTGTCGGCAGGAACGCTGACTTCCCCAAGACTATCTCTTTCAGTTCGAAAAACGATCCCCATGGCTGGCTCCAATCATCTACAAGAAGCGGCACTTGTTGATCCATCTTAAACCGGATAACAACAAACAGCTATGCCTCAGATGCATTAACGCGTAGGTGGAATGGCAACCTTGTTCATGCGTTCGAGAATCACCTCGGTTTGCCTTGCCAGGCCTTCGGTTTCGCCCTTGCGGTCATAGTATTGCGGGCTCGGCACCATAGAGGCCAGCATGGCGGCCTGGTGTTCGCTGAGTTCATTGGCAGAAATGCCAAAGTAATGGCGTGCGGCCGCCTCTGCGCCAAAGATGCCGGTGCCCCACTCGATTTCGTTCATATAGACCTCGAGTATGCGGCGTTTACTCCAGGTGCTTTCAATCATCAGCGTAATGAGGGCTTCTTCTCCTTTGCGGATGAAGCTTTTCTCCGGCCAGAGGAAAAGGTTTTTGGCGAGCTGCTGGGTAATGGTTGAACCACCGGCCGCGATACGTCCGCGCTTTTCGTTCTTTTCAAAGGCCTTCTGGATGCCGTCGAAGTCAAAGCCCTGGTGCTGCATAAATTTGCTGTCTTCAGCGGCAATCAGAGCGCGTTTGAGATTCGGCGAAATGAATCCGTAAGAGACCCAGGTCTGTTGCAGTTTTGCGTTTGGGTTTTTCTTTTGCAGCTCGGCTAGGCGGATTTTCATGAACTGGGTTGGTCCAGGTTCGTAGACCTTCCAGACCAGGACCCAGGCAAAAAACCAGAGCTGGATCAGCAGAAAAGCGCTGATCGCTAACAAGAAAATCCGACGTATCCAGCGTGGGCGACGAGAAGCCATTAGCTATTTGCGGGCCAGTTGTTCGCGCAGTGCCTCATAGACAGGCTGCGTGTCAGGGCGAACGCCCCGCCAGATCTCAAAAGCCACGGCGGCTTGTTCAACCAGCATGCCCAGGCCATCAGCAAGGTGCGATACACCCGCGCCACTTTGTGCCGACAGAAACGGCGTAAGCGCCTTGCCGTACATCATGTCATAGGCAAAGCCATCCGGGGTTATGGTGCCTGTGGGGAGCTGGATTGCCTCTCCGCCAAGACTGGCGCTGGTGGCATTGATGACAATATCAAAAGCACCGGTTGTGCCGATAATATCGCTCAGCGCATCTAAGCCGCAGCCGTGCAACAAGCAGCCTGCGTCTACGGCTTTGGGTGTGAACAAATTCGCCAGGTCATTGGCGCGGGATGCCGTGCGATTTGCAATCATCAATGTTGCCGGTTTCGTCGCCAGTAAAGGCAAGACAACGCCGCGGGTTGCGCCGCCCGCACCAAGCAACAGTATGCGTTTGTTGGTCAGGATGAGCCCATGTCGTTGCTTTAGATCGTTGAGCAGGCCTTGCCCATCGGTGTTGTCACCAATCAGTCCATCAGCAGTCCAGGCCAGCGTATTCACTGCGCCAGCCATGGCCGCACGCTCGGATAACGTGCCGTGCTGTTGCGCGTAAGACCAGGCGGCTTCTTTGTGCGGCACGGTGATGTTGACGCCCCGGAAGCCTTCATGTGGCAACCGTTCCAGTGTGGTGCCCAGATCTGCAGGCGCAACGTCAATGGCTGTGTAGCGGAGTTCGTGTCCCGTTTGTGCGGCAAACGCTGCATGAATCTGCGGTGACATCGAATGGTGAATAGGGTGCCCCAGCACGGCATAGTTGGCAAGTGATGTTGAAGTCGTCATCGGGTTTCCAGTGCGTCGCCCCGGGTGAAATTCCAGGTGCGGGTAATGTCCAGATAGTCCGTTTCTTTACGAATGTCCGGAGGGAATGGTGCGAATGGCGACCCCATCATAACGATACGTTTGGCGGCGTCATCTAGAACTTTGTTACCGGAGGAACGTACAACGATAATACGATCGACGCTGCCGTCCGGGCGCAAAGCTACGGAGAGGACCAGGGAGCCAAAGAATTTGCCTCGTGCTTCTTCCGGGTAGTTCATGGCACCAATGCGTTCGACTTTATTGCGCCAATCTGAAAGATACTGGCTGTAGCGATAGTCCTTCATGTTGGATGTCAGCGTAACGCGTCGACCCGTACCCACTGTGCTGCCCGCAGTCGGTGTGTTTGGTGTTGCTGCGCTGAGCTGGGGGGTTGAGCGGGCAACGGGATCAGTGAGGCTCGGAGCAACGCCGCTTGCTTTGGTGACGGGCTTAATCACTTCGGCGCGTGCCGGTTTGCGTTTGCTGGAAATGATCGTGCTTGGCTGTTGCGCGCCTTCATTGGTGCGGGCGATCGGCTGACTGGCAGCACGAAACGACACGGTGAGCGATTTGTCACTCCGCTCAGGCAACCTGATGCCGTATCGAGGTGCCAGAATAAAAATATGCGCGACGAAAGAGATGCCCAGTGCAATCCACAGTAACCGATCATTAAAAAGCAAACGCCACCCCAACGGCTTAGGCGACCAGGAATCATGGTCAGCCAGCGGCTGGGTTGGTGTAGAAGCGCGTTTAGGAGCTGCGGACATGGCGCTATTGTAGTCCGAGCATTCGTCTGCCTGGTGGTAGGGTTATTCGGGCGTTGCCGGAGCGAGAGGATCTACTGGCAAGCCGGTTTCTTCTTTTTTTGCCAGATCTTCTTCTGCTTCGATCAGAGCGTCTTCCAGAGGCACTTCATCCAGAAGTTCCAGATCCTCATCGTTCTCGGCATGGCTGCTTGCGAGCATTGATTCGAAGCGGCTGTGGATGCTCAGGTCCAGCAGGTCAGGCTGGCCGAGTGTGAGGCTCATGCGGCTGCCTGGCGCAGATTCAGGTGCGGAGGGGACCTGTACGACCAGTGGCAGACCATCAATGCGCACATTAGGTGGGTTGCGCATGGCGGTACCCTCAACCTGTGTCGTACCGGTTTGCTGCAGCCAACGCAAACACCAATAGCGTTCCATGCGGCGCTGGAAGTCTGCGTAGCCAGCGTAAGTTAGGTCAAAATCTCTCATCGCCGCAAAAAGCTCGGCCGAGCGCGGCGCAAAGGGGGCCGGCTTGTCGGAGAGAACGGCAATGAGTTGCCATTGATTAATCAGATCTGAATAGCGACGGAGTGGCGAGGTGCTCCAGGCATAACAGGCCACACCGAGACCTTCGTGCGGAATTGCCGAGGTGGTCATGCGCACTTTGCCGGCAACCTGCCCGCGGTAGAGACCGGGTACGCCTTTATCTGCCAGTAACTGACCCCACGTGGCATTGGCCAGAATCATCAATTCGGCGACAAGCATATCGACGGGGCTGCCACGTTTGCGCGCTTCAATGTGCACCGTGCATGCAGCCGGGTCGAGAATTTCGCCAGTGGCTTTGTCATGTAACGGACCGTCAATCTGGTAGTGGTAATCGTGCAGCCCGGCTTGCGCCGATGCTTTACCGCGGCGTCCGGCACATGCCCCCGCAAAGCGCCAGAGGGTGCGCAGGGTATCGCCGTAGGCACAATCTGGTGTGTCTCCTGCATTCAAGCGTTCTGCATCCATGATCGGTTCGATTTCATGCAGGCGGAGATTGGCGGCAATCGGCACACGCTCGATACGTGATTCGTGGCTCAGTATTTCAAAGTCTTCGCTGACGTTGAGGTAAAGCGATAGAGCCGGACAGGCTTTGCCTTCGGCCAGCGTGAAACGGGCAACTAAGGCATCGGGCAACATGGTGATCTTATGCCCGGGCATGTACACCGTTGAGAGGCGGGCGCGAGCAACCGCATCATGCGGAGAGCCGGGCAGAATGCCTAAGCCGGGGGCAGCGATGTGGACGCCAATGCGCCAGCCGATGCCCGGTAGGCGTGTTACCGAGAGCGCGTCGTCGATTTCTGTCGTGTTGGCATCATCAATGGATACGGCTTGTACATCGGCAAGCGGTAAATCAGCTGTTGTAGCGGGTTCTGGCAGTTCGGGAAAGCCGATGCCCTTAGGGAAGCGCTCAGCGGCAAAGCGTCTGAAGTGCCAGTGGTAAGCATCCGGAAAGGCGCCGCAACGTAAAAGTAGTGCGGCGGGGGATTCATTAGTCTTTTCGCAGGCGGCCTCAAATGCCTTAACCTCAGGTCGATTGCGATCCGGCTGAATGAGCAGGGCATCGACCTGATCGATCAGCTCGGGCGGCAAAGAACCGGCCACAAGTTGCGTCACCATGCGCTCGATTGCTTCGGCCTGAAGGCGTTTCTTTTCTGCACCGGCAAGCGCTGCTTTTAGAATTTCTGGCGGGGCGCGGCGGAACATGCCTTTGCCGCGACGATGAAAATACAGGGGTGCATTCTGCATCCCAATGAGTAATGCCGTGGCTTCAATCGCGGACGGCGTATGTCCATAGTAGTCTGCGGCAAAATCAGTAAACCCGAAGTCTGTTTCCGGAGCACATTCCCAGAGAAAAGCGGCATCCATATCGGTAGCCAAGGGGTCTGCTGCAGGTAGTAATTGAGCGGGTGTGGGGTCGCGGAAGCGCAATAGCACTTGCGCGGCCTTTAGCTTCTGACGTTTGCCACCCGGCAATTCCACTTGCAGCGTCGTATTCTGATCAGCCTGAATGGTCGCGGCACGGAAGGTGCCGCTTTCCTCGAAGAGGACGTGTTCGCTCATGATGTTGGCGTGGTGTTAGTGGGCAGACCAGCTCACGACACCGGTATAGGCTGTGACCAGAACGACGAGGCCAAAAACAATGCGGTACCAGGCAAAGATGATGAAGTTATGCGTGGTGATATAGCGGAGCAGCCAGCGAATACAAAGGAATGCCGAGACAAACGCAGAGATAAATCCAACGGCCCACATGCTCAGATCGGTATTCTGGATCGTCGCCCATTCTTTGTAGACTTGGTAAATCGTGGCAACACCCAGCGTGGGGATTGCGAGAAAGAATGAGAACTCGGTTGCGGCTTTGCGTGATAGCCCCATCAGCAAACCGCCAATAATGGTGGCGCCGGATCGAGATGTCCCCGGAATCAGCGCAAGCGCCTGTATGCAGCCCAGCATCAGCGCATCTTTGAAGGTGAGATCATCGACTGATGGCACACGAACGCGGTGATGGCGTTTTTCTGCCCAGAAGATAAACAGTGCGCCGATAATGAAAGCGGCAGCGACCGAAATCGGGTTGAACAGGTGGGCTTTAATGGTTTTGTGAAAGAGCAGACCCAGAATGGCCAACGGCATGAAGGCAACTGCAACGTTGATAATCAGACGCTGCGCTTTGCGGCTAGTCGGGCAAGAGGAAATCGTTTCCCATAAGCGGGCGCGATACTCCCAGACAACGGCAAGAATGGCACCAAACTGGATAACAATCTCAAAAATCTTGCCGGCTTCATCATTGAAGTCGAGCAGGTCACCCGCCAGAATCAGGTGGCCAGTCGACGAAATTGGAAGAAATTCGGTCAGACCCTCGACAACGCCGAGAATGAGGGCTTTGAGCAGCAGAACGGTATCCATGCGGGGGTCTTTGTCAGCAAGAAATCAGGCCGTGATTCTAACATCCGCCAGCCGTGACCAGACCAAATGGCGCTTTAGTGGTCGCGGTTATCCGGATGGTGTTCAACGTGCTTGTTCATGGGCCAGAATTTCTGCATTTCGATGAATAGAAACGAGGCAGACCAGGTGATCAGCACAAAACCCGTTAGGGCTTCCAGCCCGGGCAGGAATCGTAGGTCACCATTGGCGGCGATATCGCCAAAGCCAACAGTCGTAAACGAGATCCATGAAAGATAGACGCAGTCACTCAAAAGATCTGCCGTGGTCATGCCGAACAGGTTGCCCATGCCATTCTTAACCATCGTGTAAAAACCAAAGGCAAACACCCATATTTCAATAGCGTGCGCGGTAAGAATGGCGAATACGCCGAGCAATACCCGGTAACGAGGTGGCACGTTCGACAGGTTGGGTAAGTGGCGGGCCAGGCTGTAGAGTGTTTCGTAATGAATGAACACAGCGGCGGCGATCAGCGCGCCGTTAAATGTCCAAGTCAGGAAAGAGTGCATGCCAGGAGCCAAGGGGAGTGATTTAATTTGATCGTAACACCTTCAGGTCGTTAGGACGCTTTACCTGATTGGATAAGGGTGACCTCGAGTTGGGGAAGCCCATCGATGCCGCAGATGATTGAATCACCGGCGAGCACAGTTGAAACACCGCCGGGAGTGCCTGTATAAATGAGGTCCCCCGGTGCCAGAGCGAAAAAGTGGGAGAGCCGGTTGATGATTTCGGCAACATTCCAGGTCATCTGGTTAAGACGCGAGGATTGTCGTAGCTCACCGTTAACCTTGAGCCAGATGGCTGCATCGTTAGCGAGCGTATGGGCTGCTTTTGGAACAATGGCCGAAATAGGTGCTCCGTGATCCATGCCTTTGCCCAGTTCCCAGGGGTGCTGTTTTTCCCGTGCCAGGGTTTGCAAATCGCGACGCGTGAAATCAATGCCCGTGGCGTAGCCATAGACATGCGCTAAGGCATCGGGTTCAGGGATGTCGATGCCGCCCTTGCCGATTGCAACGACTAACTCGACCTCGTGCTGCAGATTACTGGTGGCTGGCGGAAATCGAATATCGCCACCGTCTGGCACCACGGCATCACGTGGCTTTGAAAAGAAAAAGGGGGGCTCGCGATTCGGATCGGCGCCCATTTCACGGGCATGTTCCGCATAGTTGCGACCAACGCAGTAAATACGACGCACAGGGAACTGTGCTGCTGATCCCGCAACAGGGATGAGTGTTTCTGCAGGCGGCGTAAAGGTGTAGCTGGTCATGATCAGTTCTTTTCAATCATCAGTTTGAGATCGTGGGTAACGTCAGCAGCGGACATTTCGTGGGGAACGACTAAGCGGAGTCGTCCTGTTTGGTCGATAACAAAGCTGTTGGTGGTGTGGTCAATGGTATAGACCAGCGCAGAATCTGGCAGAGGGGTTTTTTGCCAGAAAATTTTGTATTGCTTGGCAACCTTGCTGGTTTGTTCCGTTGATCCTGTTAGAGCGATAAATCGCGGGTCAAATGCATCCATATAAGTTTTGAGCGCCGCAGGCGTATCCCGTTCCGGATCTAAGCTGACAAAAAGCACCGCTACCTGTTCGGCTTGGGGGCCCAGCTGACGCATGACTTCTGCTTGTCGGGCCAGGTGGGTTGGGCAAATGTCCGGGCAATGAGTAAAGCCGAAGAAAAGGCTAACGACTGTGCCCTTAAAGTCGCTCAAAGAGCGCTGTGTACCGTATTGGTCGGTCAGTGTAAAAGCCGGTGCTACAGGACTATCAGGCACGGGCTTGGCTTTGAAGGGAGGCGGGCTAGAACACGCCGTGAGCATGAAGGTAGCCAGTAAGCCAAGCAGAAAGAGTTTTAAACGACGCATGATTTACAGCCTTTTGGACTTGGCGGATTCGGTAGAGCGCACAGCAATTAATGCCGCTTCGGCCGCAACCAGAAGCAGAAAGCTGCCCCAGTGTTGCAGATGCATTTGCCAGAGCATCAAACCAAAGAGAATAACAATAAGGGTTGTAATCGGGTTGATATGTTTCATGAGAGATGGTTGCAATGCAGCAATAAATTGTCTGGATAATTTTGTAAGTTTAATAGTAAAGTGCCATTAAGACGTGCCATAGCGTGGCCGTCGCACAAGAATACGGGTCAACCCCGCAGTAACCAAAGGAGACAGCAGCATGGGCAGTCCAATCATCCTCAAGGTCAGTTCACTGGAAAAAGGCGCCGGCTTTCATTTGCCGACCAGCCAGGCAGACATCGTGACACCCGATTCGCCAGCCATCGAGGTTATGACAGATCTGAAGCAGATTGTTGCGGCTACAGTGGGATCGGATGTGTTGCTGAGCCATGCGAATCACCTGATGATCTCGCGCGGGGTGCGTTCTTTGATCGTTACAGATAGCAAGGGCGATGTGGTTGGGTTGTTGACTGCGACGGATGTGCTCGGTGAAAAGCCGATGCAGTGTGTACAGAAACAAGGCCTGAAGCATGGCGAAATTACGGTTAAAGATGTGATGACACCACAGAACGACATTGAAGTGCTGACGCTTAAACAGGTTGCACAAGCCAAGGTGGTGGATGTGATTGAAACCCTCAAGGCACACAACCGTAACCACGCGCTTGTGGTGGATGTGGATCCGTTGACCAATCGTCAGATGGTTCGCGGCATCTTTTCGGCATCGCAAATTGCCCGGCAGCTTGGTGTTGCAACGCAGATTCATTCCGTTGCAAAAACTTTTGCTCAAATCGAAGCTGTGCTTGCCAGCTAAGCGGCAAAAACATCAGTTCGGGGCCACGGGAAACCGTGGCCTTTTTATTGGTCGGCATGCCACAATGCAAAGATGAGTGCCAAAAACAGCCACAACCTTGTTAGATTTCTGAAAAATCGCCTTAAAGAAGAGCATTTGGCTTGGCGCATTTTGTTTCGTGAAGAGTGGGTGTCTTTGCTGGTGTTGTTCAGCGGCCTCGTGCTCTTGGTGATATTTACAAGGCCTGTGCCGCCAGGCGATGTGACGCTGGCTGTAGGGCAGCCCGGTTCAACCTACGAGGTTATAGGTAAACGCTACCAGGACATTTTTGCCCGCGAAGGGGTCACTCTTAAGCTGGTCAATACGAAGGGGTCGCGTGAAAGCCTGGAAGAAGCGGCCGATGGCAAATCCCCTGTGAACGCCGGATTGTTGCTGGGAGGCATCGCCCACAAGGGTGAGTATCCGGAGCTTTATTCGCTGGGCAGTGTCGATTATTTGCCCCTGTGGCTGTTTTATCGCGGCCCTGTACTGAAAGGCCAGGATGCCTTGGGGTATCTCAAAGGGAAACCCATCGCCATCGGTATGGAAGGAAGCGGCACAGAGCTCTTGCTCAAGAAAATGCTGGCCATGCGCGGCATCCACCTGCGTGAAGACGATGCCAATTTTCGCCGACTGCCGCACACGGAAGCAATGCAGCAACTGCTCGATGGTGAAATCGTCGCCATGGCCATCGTCGATGGATTTGACTCGCCAACCATTCAGAATTTACTGGCTCATCCTGAGCTCAAGATTTTTGACTTCGCTTATGCGGCAGCTTACGTAAAGCGGATGCCTTATCTGGATACGGTAGTGATTCCGCGAGGTTCACTTAACCTGATTAAGCTGGATCCGCCAGAAGATATTCATATGATCGCCTCTACCGTCACGTTGTTGGTAGAGAAGAGCATGCACCCGGCTATTCAACAGCTCTTTCTTGCGGCAACCAATGAGATCGGCAACGAAAACAATCTCTTCTTCGGTAAAGGCGACACATTCCCTGCCTATATTGACAGAAGCATTCCGTTAAGCCCGATTGCCAAGCGGTATTACGATAAAGGCGAGCCATGGCTTGCCGGCCTAATGCCGTTCTGGATTGTGAGTTATGTGGATCGCATGTGGTTGTTGGCGCTTGGTGTTCTAGCGGTTGTCTTGCCATTCTTCCGATTGGTACCCAATTATCGTTTGTTCCGTTCGCGAATGCTGATTTCTGATGCCTATGACGAAATCAAAGTGGTTGAGCAGCGTATGTATGAGGCAAAGCACGTGTCGGAATTGCGCTATTTGCAGGAGCGGCTCGATCAGCTGGAGGCAGAAATCGGAGATTTCTGGATTTCTTCGGATGAGACTAATCGTTTCTTCACGATGAAGAGTGCGTTAGAGCTTGTTCGCCGCGAGATTGTGATTCGGATCAGGCACCTTGAGGCACAAGATTAGTTATTAAACTGCAGGGGCGAGTCACAGTTCTCGCAGTCTTCTTCCAGTTCGCCACCCATGGCGCAGTCAACGGTAGTGCCTGGTGCTGCATTAGCCGAAATTGGCACGATCTGTACTTTCACCACGCCATCCCGGACCATATCGAGATATTTTGCGGCGCTATGTGAGACGTCGATGACACGGGCGCGGTGCTTGGGGTGCATCCGATCATTGACTTTGACGACAACGCAGAGATTAGTATCCGGACGTTTCACAATCACCAGAGAACCGAGGGGTAGCAAATTGCTGGCGGCCGTAAACAGTTTGTTGTTGAAAATTTCACCGGTTGCGGTTTTTCGTCCTTGAAACTTGGCACCATAAAAACTGGCTTTGCCGCGTAAGCCCTTGGACTCAATCGTTACCGCGGGTGCTTCATCGGGTGACGTCAGCGTCACCTTGCTCCGCGATGTGGTGGTGCCTTGTTTTAGACTCTGACTCGATTTGCTTTTGGGCTCCCGTTTGGTTTTACCCTGGGCTTCTATTGGGGTGCTTTCGGCGGCAGTAGTGCTCTCATCGGCGGCAATGGCCCTGCCTGAAATCAATACGCTCACCAACAGCGCCAGACAGCATCTGGCGAGAGGGGTGGGGTATCGATTAATCAGGGGACGACCTTGCATCCGCAGCCTTTTTAACTAAGAAACAGGTACATTATCCACAATTCGGATTTCAGCACCTTTCACCATGATCAAATCCCCCGCGATATGCTTTTTCCTCTGTTTAATCATGGGCGGTGCCTATGCGCAGGATGGTGTGGGCGTAGACAACGGTTATGACAGTACGGCCGGCTCGTATCAGAACCTCGGCGGCGATACCTACGCCCCCGGAGGCGCTACGTACCAGCAATCAGGCAGCGTGATCCAGAGCGATACCGGTACCACCTATCAAACCGATGGCGGTTTGGTGTTGGGCACGGATGGTAGTGAGTACCAGACTACGGGCAATACCACTTATAACTTTGATGGCACCAGCTGTTTGAATAGCGGTAGCGCAACGAACTGCGATTAAAGCCAGATACCCCAAAAATATTTTTCATGCAAAACGAGAGGCTCATCTAGTGAGACTCTCGACTCATATGATGTCTCCATGCCCGAAACCAAGGGTGACACATAAGGAGCCTCATCATGAAAAACTTGTTCGTCTGGATCGTACTCATTTCTACCGCTGCGCTGGGCGTTGCGGTAGCGCAACCTAACCACGAAAACGGGTACCTCGCTGCTACACAAGACAGCCATCAGCGGCAGGCCTCGTATCAATCATGAGCATATATAGGGCAAACGATTGCTGAATTGCGCCCACCTTTGGTTAGAATAGCCCTATTGTGATGCCCAAAGGAGTACGCATGACGTTTTCAAAAAAACCGGGGCTGCCGTCCCGTTTGCTCGTTGGTTTGGTCTCTGTTGCACTGGCGATGCCGGCGATGGTGCCAGTTGCCTTTGCACAGACTGGCCAGCAGTCAGAGTCTGCCCAATTGAGCCAGGCGCAGCTTTCTGCGCTGGTGGCACCGATTGCCCTGTATCCGGATTCATTGGTGGCGCAGGTACTGATGGCATCAACCTATCCTTTGGAAGTTGCAGAGGCGTCGAATTGGCAAAAAGCCAATAGCAACCTAAAAGGTAACGCCTTGAATCAGGCACTGCAACAGCAGAACTGGGACGCCAGCGTGAAGTCGCTGGTGTCGTTCCCACCGGTTTTGAATATGATGGGCTCGGAACTCAGCTGGACCCAGAATCTGGGCAACGCCGTTCTGGCACAGCAATCCGACGTGATGAATGCCATTCAGGGATTGCGTGCCAAGGCACAACAATCTGGCGCTCTGCAATCCAATGCGCAGCAGACCGTATCGGGCGGCGGTAGCGCACCGATCGTGATTCAGCCGGCCAATCCGCAAGTGGTGTATGTGCCAACGTATAACCCGGCTGTGGCCTATGGTGGTTGGCCTTATCCAGCGTATCCACCCTATTCCTACTATCCGCCAGGTTATGTAGCAGGTACCGCATTGCTATCGTTTGGCGTTGGCATGGCCGTTGGCGCGGCACTCTGGGGCGGTTGCCACTGGGGTGGCGGTGGTTGGGGTGGTGGCAATTCGCTGACCGTGAACAACAATAACTTCAACAATTTCAACCGCAATACCAATAACAATTGGCAAGGCGGTAGCCGCAGTGGTTCGAGTAATTGGCAAGCAGATCAGCAGCGCCGCAACGCCAACATGAGTGGCGCAGGCGGCGGTGCAAATCGTGATGCCCAACGCGAACAGCTGCGTCAGAATATGCAGCGCGATGGATTTGGCGGCAGCGGTGATCGCATGGGGGGTGAACGCTCAGGCGGTGATCGTATGGGCGGCGGTGGAGACCGCATGGGCGAAGATCGAGCTGGCGGTGGCGAACGTTCCGGTGGTAGCCGAGATAGTAGTTTTGGTCGCGATCCCGGTGGCTTTGGTGATACGCATGGCGCCCGTTTTGATAGCGGCAAGAGCTTTGGTGGTGGCGGAAGCAGCAGAAGCTTTGGCGGCGGCGGTGGTCGTAGCTTTGGCGGTGGCGGGGGCCACTTTGGTGGCGGTCGTCGCTAATCAGCCCGTAGAGTTTGATTTAGTCATCTAGAACCTATTAAGGAATACATCATGAAGAAACTGACAATTGTTGCCTCAATGGCTGTGGCTGCGATGAGCCTCTCAGCAGGCGCCCAGGCTGCTAGCGCCATTAGCACGGAAGAATTGATGAGCTATTGTAAGAGCACAGATAACAGCTCGTTTGTGACCTGTGAGATTTATGGTCAGGCCGTATATGACACATACCTGGTGACCCGTCATCCGAAATACGCGGCGAACACCATCTGCGTTAAGCAGCCGGCACAACCGCGTAAAGAGGTCATTCAGGAGTATGTTGCCTGGGTCGATGCCAATCCTAAGCAAGCTAAAGTGCCAGCTGCCGAAACCATTTTGCGTTTCCTTACGAGCAAGTACCCTTGCGGAAAAGCAGCTAAGTAATCTGGATGTGAGGGCGCCGGCTTAGGCCGGCGCTTTTTTATTCCCCCGGGAAGCGGAAATAAGTCGTTTGCAGTTTGCCGGGTGTAACGCTGATTTTTTGCGTGAGCGTGTGGCCGTTTTTCTGGGCTTTGATGGTGTATGAGCCGGCAGGTAGGTCCGCCAGGAGCACCGGCCCTTCACTGCTGGTTAGAAGTACGCCTTTTCCGTTAGCGTCTATGATGGTGATGCGAATATCGCTTAGGTAGCTACCGGATTGGCCGACAAGAAATAGTTTCAGATCGAAATCTTTTTCCCGGGCGACAAGTTGTGCCATTGAGTCGTCACCAACACCACCCGATATAAATGTAACGGCGCTTGTGGTTGATGAGACATTTTGCGCAGCTTCTTGAGCCCATGCAGAGCTAAACACTAATGAGCAGAGTAGCGCGTTTAAGAAATGACGATGGTTCATAGCGCTTCCTTGGTTAGTTGTTTAGGCAATGTGAGCTGATGGGCAGGTTATTGGGCGTTCCCCACGCATTGTCAGGAAGATTGGCATATCGGCCTGAATAGTTTTGGCGCTTTGTGTCGAAGGCCTTGATGCTGCCGTCTGGGTTGAAGTCAACAATCCAGAAAAAGTTGTAGTTGCTATCTGGCCAGGTAGCCGGCACGCGCTCAGCAAAAGGGGGCTGATCTAAGTGGAGCAACTGACGTAAAGTGACGCGCTGATCTGGATAGCGGGACTCAAGTGCAGCACTTGCTGTATGGAAGTGTTCCCAGACCATAAGTACTTGTTTGCCAGAATACGCCGGATTATTCATCAGATCCTGAACAGCCTGACGATTCTGCTGATTGATCTCTGTTTCTAGTTGTGCAGCGGATCGATTGGTGCCGGGTAAAGCTAGATAGGCCGTTGCAGGCATGCCCCAGGAGTGGGCGGCAGGTTCGGCCGTTTCTGATGTATGAATGGTCAGCGTCATAATTGCGGCTGGCGGGCCGCCGGGAAACAATGGATCTGTGGCGCTCGATCCCAGATATTGGTCACTGAGCGCTTGGGCACGATCCAGGCCTGTTCGACACAGCTGCCAGGTGTTCAACTTTTCCCCGTGGCGGGTAATCACCAGTCGATCTGGTGCGGCGAGGGTGGGCACACTAATGAGGCAAGTCAACAGTGTGAGCAACGTGCGCAGCACCCGCCGGAAAAGCATATCGGATTAATTGCCCGCCATGCCCGCGGCAACGCGAACAGCTGTTGTCACCCAATTGATGGCAAGCTTCTGGAATGCTTCAGTAGAGCTTGATTCCATGCGGAAAGTTTCACCGGACATGACATAGACGCCTTCGCCGAGGATCTTGCCGCTGACGCTATCGCGCATCTTGGCTTCGACGACCAGTGAAGGGGTTTTAGAATCGATGCCGGTTGCTTTTTGTGCAGCAAATAACACGGCAGAAACGGGTACAACGTTCCATGGTTTAAAACCATCGCCTTCGATTTCAGCGCCGGTAATGGCGACGCTCAGTCGGGCAACGCCAGGGCCCGGTTTGTCGACAACGTTAAAGCGCTTCGACGCTTTTTCTTTGAGCTCGTTGTCGATGATCATTCGTGTCTGGTAAATGGTTTCTTCACTCAAACCCTTTTTGCCTTCATTTTTAAGGGCGGTTTGAAACAGAATCACCGGATCGATCATCACGCCTTTCCAGTCGCTACGATTAAAGCCGGGGCTGATGTAACGATAGACCTTAACGCCTGGGGCTGGGCTCTCGACTTCTGCAAGACGGTTGTATTCAGTTGATGTTAGGAATCCGGATTTTTGCTCCGGCTTTAACCCGCTGCCGCCGCAGGCCACCACGACTAAAGCAGCCGTTGTCGTTAGAGCAAGCGTACGCATACGGCTAAATAGCGGGGATTTGGTCTGGCGGATAGTCATAACGGGCTCCGGATAACAGGTTGGGTATTGTGGTGTCTAGACTAAAGCGAAGCGTCGGCTCTGTCTAGCGGGCTAGGAATATTTTTGCGTGGGACATCGCGTTTCTGTCATCCGGCAGGTGTGTGGGGCGTTAACGGCAATAGGCGTTGTAACTTTTTAGAGGAGTGCGCCATGAAAAAATCGGTAGTACTTTTAGCTGTGGCCCTAACAGCCGCTGTGGCTCAACCCGTACTGGCAGATGGCCGGGGTCATCATCATGGCGGTAGAGGTTATGGGTGGCTACCATTTGCTGCGGGTGCAGTATTGGGCAGTGTTGTGATTGGATCGATGATTCAGCCGCAGCCTGTATATGCGCAGCCGGTTTATGTGGCGCCGCCACCGCCAAGAGTTATTGTGCCCCGACCTTACTACACCCCCGCGCCGCTTTATGCCGTGCCTGCAACTGCGCCAGGTTATTACTATGAGCGTTACTAGCGCAGTGGGTTAATCCTTGATCAGGTGTTGAAGCGTTTGGTAGTCCACCTTGCCTGTTCGCAACACGGGTAATTCTGCCATGTGAATCAGTTCGCGCGGCAGATAGGTATTGGGGATACGGGACTCGGCAAAGTGTGCGCGTATGGCTTCTAGCGTGAGATCAGGGCTGTTGGTGTAAAGACGAATCAATGTTTTAGCCTGTTCATCCGATTCAATAGCGATGGCTGCATGATGGAAGTCAGGCGAGAGCTTCGATATTTCGTCTTCGATGTAGCCCAGCGAAATCATTTCTCCCGCAATCTTGGTGAAACGCTTCTTGCGTCCTTTGATGGCAAGGAATCCGTCCTCGTCTACGGTAACGATGTCACCAGTGTCATACCAACCATCGTTGAGCGATGACCGCTCTGCAAGGATGTCGTGTAAATAGGACTTCATGAGATTGGCGCCACGCACATGAAGTACCCCGCCCTCGGCGATGCCCTCATGCGGTTCGATGCGATATTCGATATGCGGCAGGATGCGGCCAACACTGCCATCTCGTGTGGCGCCTGGTACGTTAACCGCAATTACGGGCCCGGCTTCCGTGGCGCCATAGCCTTCAAGCATGGTGATATTAAGCGATTCGTATAGTTCCCGGGTACGGGGTTTGAGCCGTTCTGCGCCGGAAACCACATAACGCAGGGAAGCAAGATCAGCCGGGTTTGCCACTTTAAACATCTGGGCCAGAAACGTGTCGGTTGACAGCAGAACAGTCGCTTCATATTTGCGAATGAGTTGAAGATTTTCTTTATGGCGCAGTGGCGATAAGCCAATGATGGTCTTCATGCCATTCAGGAGCGGGAGTAAAACACCCGCGGTCAGGCCAAAGGCATGAAAGTGCGGCAGTGCGCTAAACATGACTTCCTGTTTGCTGATTGGAAAGGCTTCCAGGATCTGTGCACAGTTCGTCAGTAGGTTGCGGTGAGTAAGCACAACCGCTTTAGGTTCCGCTTCGCTGCCGGAGGTGAAAAGAATCACCGCGGCATCATCAGGGTGGCTACGTTCTGTTTGTAAGCGCTTGAGTTTCACGCGAAGCGCGCCGCTTAGTTTTGCCAGACGGCCAATCTTTTTGGCAATGTCTTCCAGAAATACCGTGCGTATGCCAAGTGGGGCTAATTGGTCGGGTAGATCATTCAGGCCACATTTATCCAGAAATTGATGCGAGGTTAGAACAACATCAAGATGTGCGCGTTCGCAGCAGCGAAGCAAGGTAGGGACAGGAAAAGTGTAATTAAGAATGACTGCGGTTTTGTGTGCAAAGTTGCACCCCATCGTGGCAACAACGCCAGTTACGCTATTGGGGAGCAGGCAACCTACATGGCGTCGTCGAGTCAGCGCCTCGATGCGGCGCGACAGAACGGCGCAGCCAACAATCAGGCGGCTGAAGGTCAGTGATCTGCCAAGTTCGTCATGAATAATGGGCTCGCGGCTTTTGTTAGCCAGGGCTGCCATTAATAGACGCTTCGGAATGGTATTGTTAGCGGGCATGTTCAACCCCTTTGTTTACACTTCGACTAGTGTGCCATGACTTGGAAAAAAGATGGCTGTGCGGACATTTAAGCCTTCTTTGGCAAATAATGCGGCATAGCGTTCAAGTTGAGGCTGGTAAGTTAATGCCTTGCTTTTGAGTCGCTGCTCAATCGGCTCTTCAGATTCAACGAGACGTAATGTCTTGTAATCAATAATCCAGCGTTCGCCGGCATGAATGAACGTGCGGTCAATGACGTGATGGCTAAAACAATCAGGCTCGTCAGGCTGCAGACTGCTCATCGGCACCTCGCAACCGGCGGCCTCATGGGGTCCAAGCAGCCAACGTCCATCTTTGCTGTCGAGAGCGCCCAGTAGTGCTTCTTGAACCAGTTTAGCCGCATCAATGCAGGTCGTGGATTCATAGCCCTCATGCGCAAAGCATTGTTCGAAGTGGGGTAACAGTAGTGAGATGCGCTCACGCGACCAAGCCGTTAATCCATCGTTGGCAATCGCTTCAAGGTAGCGATGCGTGAGCGTGCCAATCGCCATGTCGATTGTCTGGTGGTTGCTATCGTAGGTCTGATCGCCGCCGGAAAATGATTCGATAGTGTTGTCGACAGGCGCAGGGTCGCTTAAATAGTCATTACGAAGCCGGATCAATCGGGGTACAAAGTCTGCCGAATCAATTTGTTTAACAGAAGCAGCGGCATCGCCAGACTGTGCCGCAGCCTCTAGGAATCTGTGTTCTAGGGCGGGCCAGAGGGGGGCGAGTAGCGACGTTGCAGCGGGCGCTTTCAAGGCATGGCTGTTTTCAGATTTAAGATCTCTATGGGCAACACCGAGCAAATGCAGACGTCGCTCTGCTCGGGTAACGGCAACATAAAGAACGCGCTGGGCTTCGTTAAGCGCCCGTGTCTTTTCAAGATTGCGCAGAAGCTCGTAAGCCGTAGGTGTATCCGATGGCGGTGCGCCTACGGGTGGCACAGGCGCAACGACAAGATGTTCGTGGTCGTCGTCGAGCAGTACCGTGTCCCAGATAATCAAGGGCTTGTCGTCGGAGGGAAGCCGTTTGTGTAGCCCCGGAAGGATCACTGTATCAAATTGCAGCCCCTTGGATTTGTGCACAGTCATTAATTGCACGTGCTGGCTGTCAAGAGAAGCGTCGGGAGCGGCAAACAGCCGACCCAATCCATCATCGAGGCGGGTCAAGTCCAGCGAGCCATGGACGTCTAGCTTATCCAGTAGCTGAAGGAATGCCTGCACATCGGTCGCATCATTTGGCGTGTTGAGGCAGAGTGGCCCGTCTAATGCGCGCCAGACACCTTCAATCCAGCGTCGCGAACGTTGCAGACTTCGCGCCTTATATGCATCACTGACGCATTGTCGAACCCGGCGGAGTCTCACTTGCCCATCGGTTGATAGTTGATTTATCAGAGACTCATCTTGCATAAGCGACCAAATAGTTTGCTCATGATCATGCGCTGCAAGTTGATGTAGATCGGCCAGTGAAAGTCCGCACCAGGGTGCTCGAAGTATCGCAAGCCAATTAATGCGATCGCCCTGATGGTGAAGTGCCCGGGTAAGAGAAACCAGATCTTGAACCGATTGGCGCGCGGCAAGCGCATCAATTTCAACCGCTTGGAACGCAATGCGTGGTTCCTGGGCCTGCAAAAGATCGACCAGTGCATCAAGGTGGCTGCGGGCACGTACCAGCACAGCAATCTTGGCATGGGGTGCTTCTGCCCGCGATTCCTGTATCAGACGAACAATGATTTCGGCTTCCTGCTGATCGGTGAGATAGCGGGGCGCTTTCTCATCCGTCTCTGGATCACGGTCTCCGCTGATAAGGGGGTGAATGGTGACGCCCGCCTGATTCAACAGAGGTTTGTTGGCGACAGCTGGGCTAAAACAAACTGCGCCGCGCGTGGCGTCATCCTTTTCTGCAAAAACATCGGCAAAGGTGTGGTTAACCCAGTCGACGATATTTTTAACGGAGCGATTGTTTTGATATAACCGCAGCGGTAACGGGTGGATATGGCCAATGCCATTTTGGCGTACGCGTATAAATAGGCCAACATCCGCTTTACGGAACCGGTAGATGGATTGCATCGGGTCGCCCACCAGGAACAGGGTTTGACCGCGATCCGCAGTCCAGCCAGCGGTAAGCATTTCCAGTAGCTCGACTTGGCTAGGGCTGGTGTCCTGGAATTCGTCGACGAGTAAATGGCAAATCTGATAGTCCAGCTGCTGAGCCAGATCTGTGGGGTTTTCCGGTTCGCCCAGGGCGAACAGCGCACGTCGTGCTATTTCGGTATGGTCAACAGTTTTTTCCTGGGTAAAGCTCAACCATAGGTTCCCATAGGCCAACTGCAGCATCCGGGCAAGATCCTGAACAATCATTGCTTCAGCATCGCCCAGATGTGGATCTGGCAGTTCACGAATGCGCGAAAGTGAACTCACCAGATTTTCTGTTTCAAGAATCGCAAGCGATTCTTTCAGCGTTTGTTTTTGCGCCTTATTTTCCTTGCCAGCCAGATTGATCGGGCTGCGATAATCTTTACGTAGTTTGTTATCCGCGGTTAAGAACAGCTCGGCAATGGCGCGCCAACGCGGTAGATCATCAGGCTTTGTGGATAGTGCACCATCCCAGTCAGCCAGCAAACGAATGGGTGAATCCGGACTATTGCTTGCAGCATGTCGCGCAGCACTCATGACGTCTGATGTAAAGACACGGTTAAGCGCGGCAGCAATCAACGAAAGCTCTTCGTCAATCAGACGTTCAAGAACATGGGTCACGGCTGATTGAAGCTGCGCGCTCTGTCCCAGATGCGTATAGCGTTGCCACTGATCGCGGCGTTCTAGCATCGCAACGAGCATGCTCTGCAGACGACCCGAGTCGTTATCAAAGTAAGCAAGGACACGCTCCACCGTGTTGCGGTCAGCCTCTTCTTCAGCGGACTCTAAAAGCGCGAGGGTATTGCGCGCAGCTTCTTCGTATAGCGGGTTACACTCGGTACTTAATGCGGGTTGTGTGCCAAAACGGGTCAGTAAAGGCATCTGACGCGCCAGGCTCATGGATAGCGCATCGAGTGTCATCACCCGCAAACGGCTCGGCTGATCGAGCAGCTGCCACCCACGTAGATTGTTCTGCTTCAAAACATCTATAGCGAGCTTGTGGGTCTTTTGCTTATGGGGTGGCGCATCCGTTGGCAGAGGCTGCGTCGCTGCACGCAGGCTAGCCATAATGCGATCTCGCATTTCTGCGGCCGCTTTGCGGGTAAAGGTGAGCGCAACAACTTCTTCGGGTTCGTTAACCCTTGCCAGCAACACCAGAAAACGTTGGGTTAGCAGTTCTGTTTTGCCCGCGCCTGCGGGCGCGTCGACAATAAATGATTGGCCCGGATCGAGTGCTTGTTGGCGTGCGGCGGCATCAGCCTGCAGTTGCTCCTGCTCGCTCATTCGGGCGCTGGGCACAAAGTTGGCGCGGTTCATGAGGGGTCCTTTGGCAAAGCGGACGCGTGCGCAGCAGACTTAAGCTGGTCATCCCGTTCGGCGAGCCGTAATAAAGGGCGCACATCGCAATACAGGAGGTCGTTTGCGTTAGCGAAGCGCACGCCCGCATTTCCCTCGCATACCTCTTCGGCGATACCATGGATGGCGGTATGCCAGTGGTCTAGAACGCTGGCCCAGTCTGGAAATGTAGCTGCATCAAATACTCTGCGCACCCGAAAGCTCTTAAGGTCTTCGACACCTGGCAGTAGCTTGTCGCCATCGCCAATGCCTTTGAATGCAAGTTTACTCAAATGCACTTGGCCGAAAGCTACCCCGGCAACATCGCCTTCGCTGGGTGTTGCAATGGCGGCGTAAATGGGCAATTGAGGCTCGGTAAGACGGGGGCTTGCCCAATTACGGGTGTCAATATTGGCACCGGTTTTATAGTCAATAATTAACAATCGGCCATCGGCAAGCTGGTCAATACGATCTATGAACATCCGCACTTCAATGCCACCAATGTTGTGCTTGAACTCATGCTCGCAATGAATCACAGAGAAAGGCGCGTCCCGCGCTGCTTCCATCTCAAGCCACTGTGTCAGCAGCCTCTGTAGCCGCTTGCGTTCTAAATGCTGCTGCCGTGGTTTTAGGGGCTCGTGTTTCTTGTTCGTGTTGTAGGCAGTGAGCACTTCGTCGATAGCCTGATCAATCGCCGCTGTCAGCCCATTTCCCATCAACGCCATTAATCCTGCGTGATCCTTGGTCTGTTTCCAGAATTTTTCGAGGGCATCATGAACCAGTGTGCCCCGTTGTCGGGCATCAAGTCCTTCAACAGGCTTCTCAAGTGGCACTGCGCCGAGCCGGTACTGGTAGTACCCCCAGGCTGGGCAAATCGCCTGTGCTTTTAGTAGCCAGGTACCCCCTCGGACATGCGCTCCCGGATTGACTGCGGGTGCCTGAGCATCTTCGATAGCCTCTAGTCGTTCGCTGGACGCATGATCTATGGCAGTGACCCACGACAATCCTTCTGGATCGCGTAAAGCGCCAAGGGGAATATCCGCAATCAACGCGCTCGGTTGAAGTTCCGTGTCGCCATCCATGTGCGGCGCGCTCATAACAATCTCGGGGGCGCTACGCAGCAAGCGGCCCTGAATACGTTGTGCAAAATCGAGCTGGACGTTCGCACAGGCATTGGGCGCGTGTTGTTGGCGCTGGGCAGCAATAGAAAGTAATGGGTTGGGGTGGGCTGCTGGCGGCCAATTGGCTTCGGTTAATCCGGCAAACCAGAGCGCATCAAATTCAATACCGGTGGATTCAAGCACACCGAGAATCTGTATGGGGGGATTACCCCTGGTTTTAGGCTGGAAGAGCCGTTCATTACAGAGTTGATGCAGGAGCCTGATTGTCTTTTTAAAAGTGAGTTTGCCTGTAATGTTATCAATACGGGCAAGCTCATTTAATGCCTCGATGAAGGCCTGGCGGGTCTGGAACTCGATGCTGTTGAGTTTGCCTTCAGCGAGCCAGCCTGTTTTGGCAAGCAGTGACTCGAGCGTATGACGCCATCCGGATGGTAGTCGACTATTCTGGGTGTCTTTGGCAGCTTGTGCCAGGGCGTGAAGATGTTGCCGTAAAGCGGGGGCGAGCAATTGATGCTCATCCAGAAACCAGGCGGCAAAGTGGTTGTAGCGACTGAGCGGGGCCTTGAGTGAAACGCTCGATCTGAAAGCGGCATCAAGACGCGCTCGCGCATCGGACTCGGTGATTTGCCCGGGGCAAGACCAGTAAGGGCTATGCAAAAGTGATGCGATACGCGATTGATCAATGTCCTGTCGCTCACTAATTACCTGAAGGAGCGTGAGGGCGCATTGCACAATGGGTGTGCTGGACAAAGATTGCCCGAGACTGATGTTAAACGGCCGGGGCTGGTGTGCGTTACGCGCAATAATATGCTCGGGTGTGAGCATGTCTTCTAACGCATCTTGCAAAGGTTGTTGATAAGCCTCAAGGCCCGGAGCGACAATGCCAAGGCGAGCCTGTGGGTTGCTAGACAAGTGACGTTTTGCCCAAGCGGCAATCGCCAGACACTCTCGATCGAGATCCGGGGGGCTGATACGGGTGATATCTCCCATCCGACCGGCCTGATCAAGGGCTTGAACCTTAATGCCGCGCGCATTAAGTTGGGCGTGTAGTTTCTTTTCTAGTGCGGTGTAGTGGTCAAACCCGGCGAAGCAGAGCTGGGTTGGTAGCAATGCGCAATCAATCTCTGATAGATAGTCGATCAGCTGCGCGTTCAGGCTGGCCCCATCGATGAGATTCTTTTCCTGACAGTAAACTCTGAACGCAATTTGCCATTGGTGAAACTGCCGCTGTTCCTCGCTACCCTGATCGTTCCCGCTAACAGGAATGTTCCACTCGATAGCAAGTTTATGGGCCTGTGCGGCATTGGCAGCTAGTGCCTGTAAATCGAATAAAGATTCAGTAGCGCTGTCAATCTTGGCTTTAATCACTGATTCCCAGACTAATTGCTCTTGAAAGGCATTCAAGACACGTAAATGATTCAGTGCGGCAGGTGCTTTGCCGCGCAGAGCCAGGGCACTGTGTAAATTGCCAAGCCATTGGCCTAGCGTCAGGGTTTTTAGGGTGTGCCACCCGGCACCCGCCTGCATTTGCTTATCGTGCGCATGAGACAGGGTTTGAGCCAGGCGGAGCGTAGCGCAAACAATGGGCGAATCCGCAGTGATGTCTGTTAACGAAACTGTCGGAAGCGTATATAAATCGAGATCTGTCATGAGCATGTCTTATCCGGTTAACATACTAGCTGAAGCCGACTAAGCTTGCTTTAAAAGCGTGTGAGGAAACTACCAATGCATATTGTTGACCTAATCCAGCAACGTAAAACCACGAAGGCGTTTGATCCGGCCTGCCAATTGAGCCAGGATCAGATCGATGCGGTGTGTAGCTTGTTGCGCATGAGCCCATCTTCAACCAATGCGCAGCCGTGGCACTTCTTTTTAGCCAGTTCTGAGGCCGCCAAGGCAAAAGTGGCAGCCGGTACCTCAGGTGATTTTGCTTATAACGAACCAAAAATTAAAAATGCCGCTCTGGTGGTGGTCATGTGCGCCCGGACGCGGATGGATGACACCTATTTACAGCAGGTTCTGGATCAGGAAACCACAGATGGTCGCCTGGCTACAGAAGAAGCTCGGGCAAACCAGCACAAAGTCCGCTCTGGCTATGTGCAAAAGCACGAGCAAAGCGCTGCAGGCCTGCTTCAGTGGTCGGCTCGGCAGGTATACATTGCGTTGGGTTTTCTGCTTCTGGGGGCTGCCGAGATGGGGATTGATGCCTGCCCGATAGAGGGCTTCGACGCGGCCGCTATGGATAAGGCGCTTGATCTGGAGGCGCAGGGATTGGCCAGCCAGGTGATTGTGGCTTTGGGACGCAAATCAGATCAGGACTTCAATGCGGGTTTGCCCAAGTCCCGCTTGGCGGACTCTTTCGTTATCACCAAACTGTGAGCGTGTCATGAAGCCACTGGTGTATTCGCTACAGGATGATATCGGCATTATCACCATGAATAATGACGCTCGGCGCAATGTGTTGAGCGAGGCATTTTTTCAGCAGTTAACAGAGCTGCTGGATATGTATGCAGAAAACAAGGTGCGCGCTGTCATTTTAAGAGCGAATCCGGGCGCCCATGTTTGGTCGGCGGGGCATGATGTTAATGAGTTACCCCCGGCAGGACAGGATCCATTATGTTGGGCAGAAATACTGCCAAGTATGACGCGGGCGCTTCATAACTTTCCGGCACCGGTGATTGCCATGATTGAGGGCTCGGTTTGGGGCGGCGCCTGTGAACTCGCCTTGGCCTGTGACATTGTTGTGGCAGCAAGCGGGACGACTTTCGCGTTAACGCCGGCTCGTCTTGGCGTACCGTACAACATCAATGGCTTATCGACCTTTACAAGGTCATTGACGCCACAGCTCTTGAAAGAGCTCCTATTTACAGCGGCACCGATGCCGGCAGAGCGTTTGGCCAATGCGGGTGCGATTAATCATGTCGTTCCAACGGAAACCCTAGAAGCATTTTGTATTGGCCTGGCTGAACAGATAAAAGGTAATGCGCCATTAACGATTGGCGCTACAAAAGAAATGATTAATGTGCTCCTGAGCGCAAGAGAAATGTCGGCGTCAGAATTTGAGCGTTTGGAAGAGCTGCGTAAATCGGTTTATTCCAGCGCGGACTATGCCGAAGGGCTCGATGCGCTTCGTGAAAAGCGGGTGCCAAAGTTTAAAGGT
>CAZGHR010000006.1:0-36622 GCA_964525545.1 uncultured Dechloromonas sp. | reverse complement strand
GTGAACTATCTGCAATTTGCGCGTGAGTTCAATGAGCGTTTCCCCGGCTTTGAGACGGATGTGCATGGCCTGGTGAAGGGCGAGCAAGACGGCAAGACAGCGTATTACGTGGACTGCGTTCGTTAACAAGTGCCACTTGATTACTGCTGAGCTGGTTGGATTTCGGTTTCATCGGATAACGGAGGTTGCAAATGTCTGAGTTTCGGATTGAGCATGATTTGTTAGGTGAGGCCGAAATTCCCGCTTCGGCATATTGGGGTATCCATACGCTGCGTGCCATTGAGAATTACCCGATCACCGGTAAAACAATTGGTACCTACACGAGCCTGGTTCGCGCGCTCGCTTTAGTGAAGCAAGCAGCCGCTGAAGCTAATGCGGCGATTGGCCACTTGCCGAAAGCCAAGGCAGAAGCCATTGTTGGCGCATGTCGCGATATTCTGGATGGTCAATTACATGACCAGTTTGTCGTGGATGTGATCCAGGGCGGTGCGGGTACATCGACCAATATGAATGCCAACGAAGTGATTGCCAACCGGGCGCTGGATCGCATGGGGCATGCTAAGGGTGACTATCAGTTCATGCATCCGATTAACGATGTGAACATGTCGCAGAGCACGAATGACGTATACCCAACGGCGCTCCGTGTAGCAACATGTCTGGCGATCGGCGAGTTGCTGTCAGCAATGGCTGGTTTGCGCGAGGCGTTTGCAGAGAAAGCCGATGAATTTAAAGCGGTGCTTAAAATTGGCCGGACGCAATTGCAAGATGCGGTGCCAATGACGCTGGGGCAGGAGTTTTCTACCTATGCGGTGATGCTCGAAGAAGATGAGTCCCGCTTGCGTGAGGCGATTTCATTGATTCGAGAGGTGAATCTGGGCGCTACGGCAATTGGCACCGGTATTAATACGGATGTCCGTTATGCGCCACTCGCGACCGAACGATTAAGCGCATTATCGGGCCTGGCTTTGGTCAGTTCACCGAATCTGATCGAAGCGACACAGGATTGCGGCGCCTTTGTTCAACTATCAGGCGTGCTGAAAAGGGTTGCGGTAAAGCTTTCTAAGATCTGCAATGATCTTCGGCTGCTGTCGAGTGGACCGCAGGCCGGTCTTAATGAGATCCGTTTGCCACCAAGGGCTGCCGGTTCATCGATTATGCCTGGCAAGGTGAATCCGGTGATCCCTGAAGTGGTGAATCAGGTGGCGTTCGAAGTCATTGGTAACGATATGACGATCACGATGGCAGCTGAAGCGGGCCAGCTCCAGCTCAATGCCTTTGAACCGATTATTGCCCATAGCCTGTTCAAAAGTGTTGAGCATCTGGCGGCCGCGTGCCGTACGCTGACTCAACATTGTGTGCGTGGCATTACAGCGAACCTGCCTTTGTTGGCGGAACGTGTGCGTACCTCTGCGGGGTTGGCGACAGCGCTCAATCCTTATATCGGTTATGAGAATGCCACCCTGGTTGCCAAGCGCGCGCTGGCTGAAAATCGCCCGGTTGCCGACCTGGTTCTGGAACTGGGGCTGCTGGATAAAGAAACGCTGGAGCGCGTCCTCCGCCCCGATGTGCTGACCCACCCCGGCCTGCCCGATTAATTACGAAGAGCATCATGGAATCTAAACGTCTGACACAATTTATTATCGGCGCCCTCGTGCTGGGTATTGTTTCCGGGGCCGCCGTAAATACCTGGGGGGCAGCGTCCGGTTTTTCTCTGGAGTATGCAGACAACATCTCGTTGCTGACGGATATCTTTCTACGCATGATCAAGATGATCATTGCGCCTCTGGTATTTGCAACGCTTGCTGTGGGTATTGCTAGCATGGGGGACTCTAAGACTATTGGCCGTGTAGGCATGAAGACTTTTGGCTGGTTCATCACCATGTCTTTCCTGTCTTTGTTGCTCGGCCTGTTGATGGTGTCCGTCTTGCAGCCGGGTATCGGGGTTAATTTGCCGGTGCCAGAAGTAACGGCCAGCAGTGGTATTACCCAGTCGGGTACGGGTCTTAAAAACTTTTTAAACCATGTGTTTCCAGTCAGCATTATGGATGCCATGGCCAAAAATGAAATCCTGCAAATCGTGGTGTTTGCCGTGTTCTTTGGTCTGGCTGGCGCCCATCTTGGCCCGCGGGCGGAAGAGTTTTTCCGCAATCTCGATATGTTGTCCCATGTGATGCTACGCATTACCACCATGGTGATGAAGTTTGCACCGGTGGCTGTCTTTGCGGCGGTGTCCGCCGTGATCGCCAAGAATGGTTTGGGCATTCTGGGGACGTACGCCAAGTTCATGCTGGCGTTCTATGCCTCGATTCTCACGCTGTGGTTGGTGATCATTCTGGCGGGCTCTCTGGTACTGGGTAAGTCTGTGCTCAAACTCGTGGCCATGCTGCGTCAGCCTTTGGTATTGGCTTTCACGACAGCCAGTTCTGAAGCGGCTTACCCGAAAACGCTGGAGCAGGTCGAGCGTTTTGGTGCGCCCAACAAGATTGCATCGTTTGTGTTGCCGGTGGGCTATTCGTTCAACCTGGATGGCTCGATGATGTATTGCACCTTTGCCACCTTATTTATTGCACAGGTCTACGGCATTGAGATGAGCCTCGGTCAACAGTTTCTGATGTTGCTGATGCTGATGGTCACGTCCAAAGGCATTGCCGGTGTACCACGCGCCTCATTGGTGGTGATTGCCGCCACCTTGGCGCACTTCAATATACCTGAGGCGGGTGTGCTGCTTATCCTGGGTGTTGATCACTTCCTGGATATGGCGCGTTCGGCGACCAATGTGTTGGGTAATGGTATTGCGACAGCCGTTGTAGCGAAATGGGAAGGCGTGCTTACGCAGCACTCACCGAGCGCGCATAACGAACCAGCGCATACGGAATCCCCGACGCACTGACATGCGCGTTGCGGGAGGACTCCTGCCATTCCGAACCGAATGGCGGGAAGTGTGTGTCTCCTTCAGCATCCAGGTCGACTTCGGTGATGATCAGCTGTCCTGCGAGTGGTAACGCCTGACGATACAGCTCGGCGCCACCGATAATGAAAGCAGTGGCGTCGGCAACGGCAGAGATGGCCTCAGGTAGCGACGTAAAGACTTCTGCGCCTGTTGCGGCGTAGTCCGCTTGTCGCGAGATGACGATGTTGCGGCGATTAGGCAGTGGGCGACCCAGAGACTCCCAGGTTTTACGCCCCATGATGATGGGGTGACCATTGGTTGTTTCTTTGAAGTGCTTCAGGTCTTCGGGCAAATGCCAGGGTAGGGTACCTACCCCCGCATCATTGGTGGCGCCGATAATACCGTTCCGGGCAACGGCCACAATGATGGCCAGATTCGGATAGAGGGTGTCAGCCATGGGTTGTTTGTGTCCAGTCGATCAGGCCACGCGTTGAGGCGTCCAATGTATCTTTGCCGGCTTCGCCATTGAGCACGGGGAGTACGCGGGAAGCCAGCTGTTTGCCGAGTTCTACGCCCCACTGGTCGAATGAATTGATGCCCCAGATGACGCCTTGTACAAAGACCTTGTGCTCATATAACGCGAGCAGCAGACCGAGATGGTAGGGGTCTAAACGCGGTAGCAGCAGCGTGGTAGAAGGCTGATTGCCGGCAAATACCTTGTGCGGCAGTAGGGCATCGCGCTGGGCTGCTGATAAGCCAGCAGCCTCGAGCTCGTGGCGGGCTTCTTCTTCCGTTTTGCCGAACGCCAGAGCGGCGCTCTGCGCAAAGCAGTTAGCAAGCAGCGGTGCCTGGTGGCCGGGTAATGGGTAGTCGCTCAGTGCCGTGGCAATAAAGTCACAGGGCACCAGCCAGCCGCCCTGATGCAGCAACTGGAAGAACGCATGCTGACCATTAGCCCCAATCTCTCCCCAGACGATGGGGTTGGCCGGGCAGGTGAGTGGCTGACCATCACGGTTGACGGTCTTGCCGTTCGATTCCATTTCCAGCTGCTGTAAATAGCCGGGCAGGTGCCTTAACGATTCGTTGTAGGGCACGATCGCCGAGGTATGTGCGCCGAGGAAGTTCGTGTTCCAGATGCCGAGCAGCGCTAGGAGTACCGGTAGATTTTCTTTGAGCGGCGTTGCGCAGAAGTGCTGGTCCATGGCTTGCGCGCCAGCCAGCAGCCGCTCAAAGCCGCTCATGCCAATGCTGACAGCTAAAGGCAAGCCGACTGCGGACCACAGCGAGTAACGTCCACCCACCCAATCCCACATTGGCAGTACCTGTGCGGGCGGGATACCGAACTCGGCGGCTCGCTCAGGGTGCGCTGAAACGGCAACAAAGTGTTTGGCCAGTGCTTCTTCCGATCCCGTATGTGCCAGCATCCAGTTACGTGCGCTGGCAGCATTGATCATCGTTTCTTGCGTTGTAAACGTCTTGCTGGCGATGATGAACAGGGTGCTGCGGGGGTCCAGCGTCTCAAGTAGCGGCGCTAGATGGGCCCCATCCAGATTCGACACATAATGGACGTGCAGCCCCGGGTGGGCGAATGCCGACAGCGCCCGGGTAGCCATCTTCGGGCCAAGGTCTGAGCCGCCGATGCCAATGTTGACCACGTGACGAATCGTTTCGCCGCTGTAGCCTTTCCAGTTGCCGCTCCGTAGCTTCTCGACAATCTCGGCCATCTGGGTGCGCACTTTGCGTACGTCGGGCATGACATCGTGGCCTGAGGCTGGAAATGCAGTTTCTTCAAGGTGTCTAAGCGCGGGATGAAGCACGGCACGCTCTTCGCTGACATTGATCTGCTCGCCTGCGAAAAGGCGTTCACGCCAGCCAGTGACATTAGTGTCTTCTGCCAGCGTTACCAGTGCATCAAGTACTTCGCCGTCCAGGCGCTGCTTGGAGAAATCCAGCAGCAGGTCGTTGCTACAGATGGAAAAGTCATTGAATCGCTGTGGGTTGGCAGCGAACAGTTCGCGCAGATGTGTCTTGGCAAGGCGGTCGCGCGCTTGGCTCAGGCGCGCCCATGCCGGTGTTCGAGTAATGTCTTGGCTCATGATGCAATCCGGTTAAACAGCCACCGGTGCCGGGATATGTGGATGCGGTTCATAGCCTTCCAGCGTAAAGTCCTCAAAACGGAAGGCATAGAGATCTTTAACGGCCGGATTAATGCGCATCACCGGTAGTTTGCGCGTGTCGCGGCTGAGTTGAAGTTTGGCCTGTTCCAGATGGTTGCTGTAGAGGTGCGCATCGCCCAGGGTGTGAATGAATTCACCGGGACGATAGCCGCATACCTGCGCAATCATCATGGTGAGCAGGGCGTAGGAAGCGATGTTGAAAGGCACGCCGAGAAAGATGTCGGCACTACGCTGGTAGAGCTGGCAGGATAAACGTGGGCGCTGATCGGCATCGCCGGGAGCGGGTGGCGCGACATAAAACTGGAAAAGAGCGTGACAGGGTGGCAGCGCCATGCGGTCAACTTCGCCCGGGTTCCAGGCGCACACCAGGTGGCGGCGCGAGTCAGGGTTGTTTTTGAGGCCGTCGACGAGTTGTGTGATTTGGTCAATCGTACGGATGGCGGGTGGTGCACCATCCTCGCCGGGCACAACGGTTTCCCAGCGGCGCCATTGCTTGCCGTATACCGGGCCTAGCTCGCCGTTTTCGTCTGCCCAGTCGTCCCAGATCGAGACGCCGTTTTCCTTGAGGTAGGCAATGTTGGTGCTGCCTTGCAGGAACCACAGTAATTCGTGAATGATCGAACGTAGATGAAGCTTTTTGGTGGTGAGTACGGGAAACCCTGCCTCCAGATCAAAACGCATCTGCCAGCCGAAAACCGAGCGTGTACCGGTACCGGTACGATCAGTTTTTACGTGGCCATGATCGAGCACGTGCTGCATGAGGTTGAGGTAAGTCTGCATACGGAAACCCGTTATCTAGTTTTTGAGCTATTTTTAAGGTGAATCAACCCTATAATCATCGCATATAACCCTTGGAAACCTCCAATATGGCTGCGATCAACCCGCGTACGCGCTCAACCTCTGCTGTAACAAAGTCGTTGCCCCCGAATTGGCAACCGGTGTTACCGCGAGTCGTTCTGGAGAGCGGCAAACTAAAAGACAGTGTACTCAATGGGTTATCGCATGTGGTGGTCTTGTTTCCCGCGTCGCTGCTGGTGAGCGGGGCTTTGCCCGCAGGCTTGCCCGGGGGCGGATTGTTAAAACAGGTGTTGGCAAGACAGCGCAAAAAACCCGCTGCATTGTTAAGAGTCACTGCGAGTGCCGGAAAAATGCCGGTAGAACCCTTGCTACCAGAAGCGACCTTATCGGGAGGCGGGTTGATTCGTTGGGTAGCTTTTGATCCTGATGCCTCAGCCTTTTTGCGTCACCAGCAATTACGCCAGGCTTTGGGCGGGCTATTAGCCGAACAACCGGCTCGTCTGGATGTCGTGATTCATGGCTCTGCCGGTTTTGTGGCGTGTGCCATGCCCGATGCGGCTTATGTTGCAGCAGTGAATCGTGCTGCTTTGCCTAAAACAGTTGCCATCGAGAAACCGGCAAAAACAACGGGTGTTGCTAAACCAGCGAAGTTGCCTGAAGTGCGTTTATGGGTGGGTCCGCGTGACCAGGCATTCCTCAAAACATTGTTGGCGAATACGATGGCCAAAGCACAGGCCAATACATTGACCCGCGCATTATGTGTATTGCCGCCGAATCAACTGACCCCGGCCTCATTCCGTGCGCTGATACCTTCTCAGATCAAGGGCTTGGGTATTCGTTGTGATACTTATGACGTATCGCAATTGAAAAAAATGAAGGCCGGTGCTTTTCTGGCCGTGGCTCAGGGTAGCCCGGAACAAGACGCGGCAATCGTGCACCTGAGTTATGCTCCTAAAGTTAAACCCGTAAAACGGGATCCAAAGGATAAGTCGGCTGCAGTGCCGATGCCGCATGTGGCGCTGGTCGGGAAAGGCATCTGCTTTGATACCGGTGGACATAATCTAAAGCCGGCCCGTTATATGGCGGGGATGCACGAAGACATGGCCGGTGCGGCGGTGGTGCTATCGGTAATTCAGGCGGCCGCACAGTTGCAATTGCCAATTAAGTTGGATGCATGGCTGGCGCTGTCGCGCAATGACATCGGCCCGGGCGCCTATCGCCAGGGGGATGTGGTTACTGCGTTGAATGGCCGCACGATTGAGATTGTGCATACCGATGCAGAAGGGCGCATGGTGTTGGCCGATACATTGACGTTGGCTTCAGCCGCCAAGCCGGATGTGGTACTGGACTTTGCCACGCTCACCGGCAGCATGACCACTGCATTGGGCAACCGAATGAGCGGTTTCTTTGCCACGCAGCGTCATTTAGGCAAGCGACTCGAAGAAGCCGGTGCGGTTGCGGGCGAGCGGTTGATGCCATTTGTTATGCCGGATGACTACGATAGCGCCCTGGATAGCCAGGTGGCCGATATCAAACAGTGCACACTCGATGGCGAGGCCGATCATATTCTGGCCGCACGCTTCTTGAATCTGTTTGTGGGCGATGTTGCCTGGATGCACCTGGACTTGTCAGCCGCTACCTGCAAAGGGGGGTTGGCTGCTGTGGCCACCGATACCACCGGCTTTGGTGCAGCGTTGACACTCGAGTTCCTGCAATCCTTGGTGGCTAAAGGCTTACCACGATCTTCCCCGGCGTTCTGAGGTCAGTCTTCGTCGCCCTCTTCAGTCGTGGCTTCGGCCTCGGTCAATGCGGCTTCCTGTAGCGATTTGAGCAACTGGAAGATGGCACGGTAAGCCTTGGGTGGCTTGTTTTCGGCCTGTTCTTTCAGCGCATTGCGGCGAAGCGTACGTAGTGCTGAGACATCCAGATCCGGGTGTTCGTTTTTCAGGGTGGTAATGATCGACTCATCGGCCAGCAACTTTTCACGTTGCTTTTCCAGCGCGTGAAAGCGGGCATTGGCTTTGTTTGAGACGCCATCGAGTTCATCCAGCATCTCCTGAATTGGCTCAATGTCGACGTCACGCATGAGTTTGCCGATGTACTGCATTTGCCTACGCAGCGCACCGAAGGACGAAATCCGTTTGGCCTCCCGAACGGCATCAGCCAGCGTCTCTGGTATATCCAGCTTCTTCAGGCGGTCGTTCCCTACACCGACCAGGCGCTTCCCCAACTCTTGGAGGGAGTCTGATTCTTCCTTGGCCTTCGTCTTGCTGGGCCGGCGCGACAGCGTCTTAGGCTCCGGTTGGGCGTTGACGACTTCCTGACCCTGACGGGTGTGAAAGTGACTAGGGGGTTTGCTGGCGTGGAAAGGCATGGTTTTCTGTCGTTCTGCTGATTCGATGCGGTGGGTGTTTTGCCGCTATCATACCAACCGAATACAAAACCTCTGACGATTACCCATGACGACTTACGCCGTAGACGCTTCACCGAACGATCATTTATTTGCCCATACCCATGAAGCACTGTCCCGGATTTCTACGGACGTGATTGCTCTGGCTAAAGGGGGCGGTGCTTCTGCCTCCGAGGTGGAGATTTCGGAAGGCTTTGGCCAGAGCGTTAATGTGCGCCAGGGAGAGGTAGAAACGATCGAGCATCATCGTGATAAGCAGGTCGGCGTTACGGTCTACCTCGGGCAACGCAAAGGCTATGCATCGACGAGCGATTTTTCAGGGGAGGCCTTGCAGGCCACGGTGCGTGCGGCATTGGATATTGCCCGTTTTACCGCAGAAGACCCCTGTGCGGGTTTACCCGAAGTCGAACAGCTCATGCTGGGCCCGGTGCCCGATCTGGATCTGTTTCACCCCTGGACGCCCTCAGTAGAAACAGCCGTGAATCTGGCGCGCGAATGTGAAGCCGCCGGCTTGGCGTATTCGTCAGCGATTCAGAACTCGGAAGGCGCATCGGTATCGACGCACCAGGGTCATTTTGTTATGGCAAATAGCCTTGGTTTTCTAGGCGGTTACCCAACCAGCCGGCATAGTATCGGGTGCGCTCTGATCGCAAGTGATGCACAAGGGATGCAGCGTGATGACTGGTATGAATCGGTGCGCGCCGCAACGCAGTTTCCACCGGTGGGTGACATTGGGTTAAAAGCGGCGAAGCGTGCCGTGGCAAGGCTTGGCGGGCGGCAGTGCCCCACCGGTGAAGTGCCGGTGATTTTTGAAGCGCCAATTGCATCGACGATCGTGGGCAGTCTTGTGCATGCGGCTTCCGGTGGCGCGCTGTATCGCAAGAGTTCGTTTCTGGAAGGTGCCTTGGGAACCAAAATTTTGCCGGAATTTGTGGTGCTTGAAGAGCGTCCGCTCTTGCGTGGCGGCCAATCGAGTGCGCCGTTTGATGGCGACGGGTTGGCAACACATGACCGGGACGTGGTTCGCGGCGGTGTGCTCGAAGGTTATTTTCTATCGGTTTACAGTGCCCGCAAACTGGGTATGGCGCCAACCGCTAATGGCGGTGGCAGCCACAATCTTTTTCTGCGTGATACACGGGCGGCGCACCCGGATCTCCAGTCGCTGATGAAGACTATGGGTCGCGGGTTATTGGTGACCGAACTTCTAGGGCAAGGGGTCAATTACGTGAACGGAGATTATTCACGTGGCGCGGCCGGTTTCTGGATCGAAAACGGTGAGATCGCTTATCCTGTAGAAGAAATCACCATCGCAGGTAACCTCAAAGACATGATGCAGGGCATCGTGGCTATTTCCGAAGACCGGTTGAGCCGGAGTGCCAAACAATCCGGCGCCATTCTGATGGATCGCATGATGGTGGCGGGCGCTTGATGCGCTGTTGTATTGTCCGTCACGGAGAAACTCCCTGGAATGCGGATCGCCGCTTGCAGGGTCACCAGGATATTCCGCTGAATGCTTTAGGTTTGGCGCAGGCAGAAGCGGCTGGCCAGTATTTGCAGCGGCGTCATCAGGCAACGCCATTCTCTGCCGTGGTGAGCAGCGATCTGTTGCGCGCCCGACAAACGGCTGAGGCTGTTGCCGATGCTCTGGGGTTGTCAGTGCAGACTGAACCGGCCTTGCGTGAGCGCCATTACGGACAGTTCGAGGGCAAGACACCCGCGGAGGCTGAAATCTTTCAAGCAGAGGCTTACGCAGCACTGGTAAGTCGGGCCGATCTGATGGCCGCCCCCGGCTCGGCCGAACCGTTGCAAGCCATGCTGGAGCGCATAGAGCACTGTTTATTCGATCTTGCGCGGGTTTATGCCGATCAATCGGTTGTTATTGTTACCCACGGGGGCGTTCTAGACCTCTTGTACCGTCGCGCAATGGGGCGCGCTCTGACAGGGCCTAGAGATGCGCCAATCCCCAATGCAGGCCTGAATTGGCTTGATATTGAGGCTGAAGAACAGGGTTTGCGCTGGACAATGGTGGCCTGGGGCGAAACCGAACATCTAACAGACGCCAGCCGCGACGAAATCCTGTAAAATCACGGCCTTGGCTAGAGTCGGCCGTTGCCGAAGCCGCCGATTTACGTTTTGTCCGATTTTGATTGAATCCTGAGGTTTCTTATGTTCTCTGCCCGCGACACCCTCCAGCAAGTTGATCCCGAACTGTGGCAAGCCATTCAGGCGGAAGATCGCCGCCAGGAAGATCATATTGAACTGATCGCTTCGGAAAACTACGTGTCCTACGCCGTTATGCAGGCGCAGGGTTCTCAGTTGACCAACAAGTACGCTGAAGGCTATCCGGGCAAGCGCTATTACGGCGGTTGTGAACATGTTGATGTGGTTGAACAGATTGCGATTGATCGCCTGAAGGCATTATTCGGTGCCGATGCCGCCAACGTGCAGCCAAACTCGGGTTCGCAAGCCAACCAGGCTGTGCTAATGGCCTTTGCCAAGCCAGGCGACACCATTATGGGTATGAGCCTGGCCGAAGGTGGTCACCTCACCCACGGCATGCCGCTGAATATGTCGGGCAAGTGGTTCAACGTCGTGTCCTACGGTCTGAACGAAAAAGAAGAGATTGATTACGACCAGGTTGAAAAGCTGGCGCGTGAACACAAGCCACGCATCATCGTGGCCGGCGCCTCGGCCTATGCGCTACGCATTGATTTCGAGCGTTTTGCCAAGATCGCCAAAGAAGTCGGCGCCATCATGTGGGTTGATATGGCGCATTACGCTGGCTTGATCGCAGCGGGTTACTATCCGAACCCGGTGCCGCACGCTGACGTCGTCACCACGACCACGCACAAGACGCTGCGCGGTCCGCGTGGTGGTGTGATCCTGATGAAGGCCGAGCATGAAAAGGCCATCAACTCGGCCATCTTCCCGGGTCTGCAGGGTGGTCCGCTGATGCATGTGATTGCTGCCAAGGCCACCGCTTTCAAAGAAGCGGCTACCCAGGGTTTCAAGGATTATCAGGAACAGGTGATCAACAATGCGCGTGTTATGGCGCGTGTGCTGGGTGAAGAGCGTGGTCTGCGTGTGGTGTCGGGTCGTACCGAGAGCCACGTCTTCCTGCTCGACCTGCGCAACAAGAACATCACCGGTAAAGAAGCCGAGGCCGCTCTGGGCCGTGCACACATCACCGTGAACAAGAACGGTATCCCGAACGATCCACAGAAGCCGTTTGTGACTTCGGGTATCCGTATTGGTTCGCCGGCGATGACCACCCGTGGTTTCACCGAGATCGAAGCCGAGCAGATCGCGCATCTGATCGCGGACGTGCTGGATGCGCCGAACGACGAAGCCGTGCTGGCCAAGGTGCGTGAGCAGGTGTCGGCACTGTGCAAGCGTTTCCCGGTTTACGGCAAGTAAGCGACAACTGATTAGGACGCGGCGCGATGAAGTGCCCTTTCTGTAGCGCGGACGGTACCACCGTCGTTGAAACGCGCGAGTCGGAAGAGGGGCACATCGTCCGCCGTCGTCGCCGCTGCGGTCAGTGCGAGAAACGGTTTACCACCCACGAGCAGGCGGAGATTCAGTTCCCGTTTATCGTCAAACGGAATGGGTCGCGTACCGAATTCAGCCACGACAAGCTCGCGGCATCCTTGCAGCTCGCTTTACGCAAACGCCCTGTAACGGCAGAGGCGATTGATGCAGCCATTTCACGCATTGAAGAGCGTTTGCTGTCGCTAGGTGAGCGAGAAGTGACCTCGCAGCAAGTGGGTGAACTGGTGATGCGCGAGCTCAAGAAAATCGACAAGGTCGCTTACGTCCGTTTTGCCTCGGTGTACCGGAACTTCACCGACATTGATGAATTCTCCGAAGTGATTCGCGAGATCTCGCCGGTCGCCTGACCGACGATCAGAGAAACGGGTTATGCCCGAATCAACAACTCATACACCTAAGGCCGCTGATAGCGCCTGGATGGCACGTGCTTTGCAGCTCGCGGCGAATGGCCTGTACACCACAGGCGTGAATCCACGGGTCGGTTGTGTGCTGGTCAAAGACGGCCAGATTGTCGGTGAAGGTTGGCATGAACGTGCCGGTGAAGGCCATGCCGAAGTGATGGCCCTGCGCGATGCTGCTGCGCGGGGACACAACACTCAAGGTGCAACAGCGTATGTGACGCTGGAGCCTTGCTCGCATCAGGGCAAAACCCCGCCGTGTGCCGAGGCTTTGATTAAAGCCGGGGTCAGTCGTGTCGTTGCCGCCATGGAAGATCCGAACCCTTTAGTAGCGGGCAAGGGCTTTGCATTGTTACAAGCGGCAGGTATTGAGGTTGCTGCACCGCTGATGGCTGCAGAAGCAGAGGCCTTGAACGTTGGTTTTATAAAACGCATGCGACAGCATTTGCCATGGGTGAGGCTCAAGATGGCCGGTAGCCTGGATGGACGTAGTGCGTTGGCGAATGGACAGAGTCAATGGATCACCGGGCCTGAGGCGCGCATGGATGGGCATCGTTATCGTGCGCGGGCACAGGCCGTTATCACGGGTGTTGGCACGCTGATCGCTGACGACCCCTTGCTCACCGTGCGAGATGTGTCGGCCCCTGTCGGTCAAACCGGCCAGCCAGTACTGTTGGCTTCAGCGTTGCGCGTGGTGGTCGATAGTCACCTCCGTACGCCCACGACGGCAAAAATTCTGCAGGGCGGCTGTTTGATTGCAACGGCTGAAACCGACCCCGAAAAAACCACTGCATTACAAGCCGCAGGAGCAGAACTGATTTGTCTCCCCGATGCCAACGGCCGTGTTGATTTGAAATCCTTGCTGGCGTTTCTGGCGCAGCGTGGTATTAATGAAGTCCACGTTGAGGCAGGCCCGCGCCTGAGTGGTGTATTCCTCAAAGCTGGGCTGGTTGATGAGTTAGTGGTTTATATGGCACCCAGCATTCTGGGTAGCGATGCACGTGGCTGGTTTGATGATTTAGCGCTCAATACGCTGGGTCAGAGAATAAAGCTTGTATTCAAGGATGTACGGATGATCGGTGCTGATCTTCGGATCGTGGCGATGCCTGTGCAATAGCGATCACAGTCATTCATCGTGGGCTAACCGCTAGCCGGATGGCGGCCAGTGCAAAGACGCTGGCAAAGATAATTCGGGCGACCTTTTGTCCCGTGCGTGAGCCCGAAAAATGATGAGCAATCCCAGATGAGGCAAGCACGTAAAACACATCGAAGATGGCGCCCAGGGCAACGAGAATAGTGCCGAAGAATAGATATTGCTCGAATAGGTTGCCCGTTGGTGTAATGAATTGCGGCAGCAGGAGGGCGCAAAACATTAATGCTTTGGGATTTAAAAGGTTGGTCAAGAATCCTTGTCTCAGGGCACGAATGCCTACCTGGTGATGGGCCATTAGGTTTGCACCGCTTGCTTTTGGCGTGCGTAGAAGTCGCCAGGCAAGCCAGCATAGATAGGCAGCGCCCACCCACCGGACGGCATCAAACAGCAGGGGATGTGCGATGAACAGGGCAGCCAAACCCAGGGCTGCCAGCGTTACGTGAAGTGCGCGCGACAGCGCAAGGCCAACAGCCACCATGAGTCCGTTATGACGCCCCCCCAAAGCAGAGGTAGATAAAATGAGCGCCATATCGGGGCCGGGTAGCAGGTAGACGGCAACCAGCGCGGCGATAAAAACGTAAATATCAGAAGATGTAATCATCTGTGATATCTATCAGGCATTACAGGCAGGACATGCAGGGTCGGGCTGCACGCGAGCGGAAGACCAGGTCCCAGATAAGGCATCGTATCGTTGCAGTAATCCAGCGGCAGGCGTGCCAAAACCGGCGAGTAGCTTGATGGCTTCAACGGCCTGCATGCAGCCGATTACACCTGTGAGTGGTGCCAGAATGCCGGTGGTAGCACAACGTAGATCGTCGTCAGCGCTGTCTTCCGGGTACAGGCAAGCGTAGCAGGGTGTATCAGTCTGTCGCGGATCCATCACAAACAGTTGTCCGGTGAGCTTGATGGCAGCCCCCGAGACGAGCGGGGTTTGGGTCCTCAGACATGCACGATTCAGCGCATAGCGCGTGGTGAAGTTATCGCTGCAATCTAGGACGACATCGGCTTGATCGACAGCGTCAATTAAGGCGTTGCCCTCGAGCCTGGGCAGCGGGTTAACACGGCATTCCGAGTTAACCGTGTGCAGGGCTTCGGCAGCGCTTTGGGTTTTAGTTAGGCCAATCCGGGACTCGGTGTGCAGAATCTGCCGTTGCAGGTTACTGAGGTCGACCGTATCACCATCGGCAATGCTGAGGGTGCCAACACCGGCGCTGGCGAGATAAAGCGCGGCGGGAGAACCAAGACCGCCCGCACCGATAATCAGCGCATGGCTGGCCAGGAGTTTCTCCTGGCCTTCAATGCCGATTTCATCGACCAGAATATGCCGGCTATAGCGCAGCAGTTGCTGGTCGTTCATCACCGCTTACTGGGCAGGTTTGGCCGACTTGTCAGTAGCGCTGGCATCGTCCGCATTGGCCTTAGCATCTTTGCTGACTGGTGCCGGCGCTTTACCGCCGAGGCGCTTGATGGCTTCTACGAACTGACGATCCTTCGCCGTGGTGTAGTCGGCAATGGCAAGCCCCGGGTCGTTGTCATCATCTTTGGTGCTGTTCTTACCATTTTTGCCATTCGGCTTATCCGTATCCGGTTTGCTGTCCTTGGCTGCTTTGTCGTTCTCGTTGATCAAGTGACCACCCAGATCGGCTTCGCGTAGGCCGTTTTTCTTGGCGCCGGGGACTTCTTCTACTTCAACATCCGGTTCGATGCCCTTGGCCTGAATTGAGCGACCTTTCGGTGTGTAATAGCGTGCGGTAGTGATTTTGATCGCGGTATTGCCCGGCAACGGCAGCACGGTCTGAACCGAACCCTTGCCAAAGGTCTGGGTGCCGAGAACCGTCGCGCGTTTGTAGTCTTGTAGCGCGCCAGCGACGATTTCAGAGGCTGATGCCGAGCCACCATTGACCAGCACAATCATTGGCACGGTTTTAATGCCGTTGGGTAGATTGCGCAGTTCATCTTCGCGGCCATGCTGATAGTCCTCTGGTTTGGCATAGAACTTATGCTTGGCGTCCGGGGCGCGGCCATCGGTAGAAACCACCAGTTCATCGGCGGGGAGGAATACGGCAGAGACGCCCACGGCGGCATTGAGCAGGCCGCCCGGGTCATTACGCAGATCAAGAATCAGACCCTTGAGCGGGCCGTTCTTATAGAGTTGGTTAACGGCATTGACCAAAGCGCTCGTGGTGTTTTCCTGGAATTGGGTGATACGTACATAACCGTAACCCGGTTCGAGCATTTTGAATTTGACCGACTGAACCTTGATGACTTCGCGTGTGAGCGTCACGATCAACGGCTTGGTTGCGCCTTTTCGTGCAATCGTTAGGGTCACTTGCGTCTTCGGTTTGCCACGCAGCTTTTTAACGGCTTCGTTTAGGGTCAGACCTTTGACCGAGGTGTCATCGATCTTGACGATCAGGTCGCCGGTTTTCAGGCCTGCGCGGGCAGCGGGTGTGTCTTCGATCGGCGCAATGACTTTAACAAAGCCATCTTCCATGCCCACTTCAATGCCCAGGCCACCGAATTCACCATGGGTGCCAACCTGGAGCTCTTTGAAGGCTTCTGCATCGAGGTACGTGGAATGCGGATCCAGATTGGAGACCATGCCGGAGATGGCATTGTTGATGAGCTTTTTATCCTCAACCGGTTCTACGTAGCCTTGTTTGATGGCATTAAACACTTCGGCAAAAGTACGCAAATCCTGGATCGGCAGGCCAGCCGTCTGACTAGGCGCGGCCGCCTTTTCGGCAAATGCGGGTAACTGCAATGCAATAAGGACGCCGGCCATCACGCCCACCAGACCCACGCTGGCCGTGCGCATCCAACCGGGCTTGGCCTGTTTGGATGTGGGATCGGTCGGAGGGATCTGGCTAGACATGTTGGCGGTTCCTGTTGTCGTCGAAAGACGGCGATTATTTCTTGGCAGCTTGCTGTGCAACGGCAGCAGCAGCGGCAGCAGCCGCTTCCTGGTCGCCCAGGTAGTAGCTACGGATTGGCTTGAGCGTTTCATCATCAAGCTCGTAGACCAGCGGGATGCCCGTTGGAATGTTCAGCTCAACGATGTCGGCATCTGAAATGTTGTCCAGATATTTCACCAGTGCGCGGATCGAGTTGCCGTGAGCCGCAACGATGACGCTCTTGCCGGATTTAACGGCTGGTGCAATCGTGCTTTCCCAGAACGGGACGAAGCGGGCAACGGTGTCTTTCAGGCACTCGGTCATGGGCAGCTCTTTTTCGGTCAGGCCAGAGAAAGATTCGCCATAGCGGGCATCGAAACGCGGATGACGTGGGTCATCGAATTCCAATGCAGGAGGTGGCGTGTCGTAGCTACGACGCCAGACCAGTACCTGATCATCGCCATATTTGGCAGCGGTTTCCGCTTTGTTCAGACCCTGCAGCGCACCGTAGTGACGTTCGTTCAGGCGCCAGTTGCGCTGGATCGGAATCCAGAGGCGGTCCATTTCTTCGAGCGCAAGCCACAACGTACGCATCGCGCGCTTAAGTACCGATGAGTAAGCCTGGTCAAATTCGAAACCGGCTTCTTTCATCAAGCGACCCGCTTGCTTGGCCTCTTCGATGCCTTTTTCGGTCAGGTCGACATCGGTCCAACCCGTGAAACGGTTTTCTTTATTCCACGAAGACTCGCCGTGGCGGAGCAGCACAATTTTTTTCATAGGGATAATTCCATTCATCGGGTATAAATGAATCAGTCCGCTATTCTATAATGCCGGAGGCGCTGACTCTAGGTGCTGAGCACTTGACTTTGAATTTTCTGGAAAAAACATGGATTTCTTTCTTCAGCCAGTAAACCTTGGCCTTTTGGCGATTGCGGTGATTTCAGGCGCGCTGCTGGTGCGCCAGGTGGTTCAGCCCGGTGGTAAAAATGTGTCGCCTCAGGCAGCGATTGCCCTGACAGACAAAGAAGGCGGCGTTTTGATCGATGTGCGGGAAGAGCACGAAGTGGCGGTTGAGCATATTCAGGGTAGCCAGTTCATTCCGCTCAAAGAGTTGCCTAACCAGCTGACTAAATTGGAAAAATACCGGAAAAAGCCGGTGGTGGTGGTTTGTGCGGCCGGGCAACGATCGGCTGCTGCCTGTCGTTTGCTGAGCAAGGCGGGATTTGAAGATGTTTGCCAGATCGAGGGCGGCATTCAGGCTTGGGAAAAGGCTGGCTTGCCTCTTAAGCGGGGTAAGGCCCCCGCTAAGGCTTAAGGTGCCCTATGCCTAAAGTATTGATGTATTGCACAGCGGTTTGCCCGTATTGCGTTCGCGCCGAGCAGTTGCTGAACAGCAAAGGGGTCACCGAGATTGAAAAAATCCGGATTGATCTTAATCCGGAAGAGCGTGACGCGATGATGGCGCGGACTAATCGTCGGACTGTTCCACAGATTTATATCGGCGACACTCACGTGGGCGGATTTGATGATCTGGCTGCGTTGGATCGGGCTGGTGGCCTGGATCCCCTACTTAAATAATTTCTCATTTACTGACAAGGATTTTCATTATGGCCGATAACGAGCAGAGCACTGAAGCACAAGCGGTAGATCAACAGGCACCGGCACAACCGATGTTTGCCATCGAGAAGTTGTATGTACGGGATATGTCGCTCGAAGTGCCGGGTGGTGCAGAAGTGTTCCTGCAACAGCAAGCGCCAGAGGTTGGTGTTCAGTTCAAGACCGCCTTTACGCAACTGGGTGCCGACGCGTTTGAAGGCATTCTGCAAGTCACGGTTACCGCTAAGGCAGAGAACAAGGTTTACTTTCTGATCGAGTTGCAACAGGCGGGTATTTTCCGCGTTTCGGGCATCCCTGAAGAGGCGCTGCGCCCATTCCTGGGGTCGGCCATTCCGAATGTGCTGTTCCCTTATGCACGCGAAGCGGTTTCGGATGCGTCCACACGTGCTGGCTTCCCGCCAGTGGTGCTGCAACCGGTCAACTTTGATGCCATGGCAGAAGCAGAGCAGCAGCCAGCAGCGGGTGAAGTTGAAGCGCCGGCAACTGTTCAGTAATTGATCCCCCAGGAAAAGCCCATGAACCAGGCCACCAGAACGAAACTCCAGATAGGCGTGCTCGCTGCAGGCGCTTGGGGGACCGCACTGGCGGCTAATTGGGCACAGCGACACCAGGTAACCATCTGGGCGCGCGAAGCTGAAGTGGTCGAAAGCATTAATGAAACGCATATCAACAAACGTTTCTTGCCGAATATCGCGTTACCAGTGGCATTGCGAGCGACCGATGATCTAGCCACATTGCAAGGTTCGGATGTGCTGGTGCTGGCAACGCCGGTAGCGGGTTTGCGCAGTACGCTCGTGGCCTTGCAAGCGCTGTATGCGGGTCACGCTTTACCGCCGCTGGTGTGGGTGTGTAAAGGCTTTGAGCCACAAACAGGATTGCTGCCACATCAGGTAGTCCGCGATGTGCTTGGCGATGTGCCAGCAGCGGCACTCTCGGGCCCCAGTTTTGCACAGGAAGTAGCTAAGGGCTTGCCAACGGCCGTAACGCTCGGATCGGCTAATCTGGGTTTGGCAGAGCAGCTGGCAGACTGGCTGCATACATCGAACCTACGTCTTTATGCATCAGGTGATGTCGTTGGTGTAGAGGTTGGCGGCGCTGTCAAAAACGTGTTGGCAATTGCAACAGGTATCTCGGATGGGCTATCTCTGGGACACAATGCTCGTGCGGCGCTGATGACGCGCGGCTTGGCTGAAATCGCTCGTTTATGCGAGCGTTTGGGCGGTCAGCGTGAAACGTTGATGGGTCTGGCCGGTCTGGGCGATCTGATTCTGACTTGCACGGGTGATTTGTCGCGAAACCGTCAGGTAGGCTTGGCGCTGGGGTCAGGTAAAACCCTACAAGAAACACTCGATGCCTTGGGGCATGTGGCCGAAGGCGTGGGCACGGCGCGGGAGGTCGCGCGCTTATCCGTTGAGCTTTCGGTCGATATGCCTATCGCGCGTGCGGTTGCCGCCGTGATTGCGGGTGAACTGGCGGCAAAAGACGCTGTAACCCAACTGATGAGTCGGGCACAGCGCGCCGAATAAGCTGTTTTTAAAACTGGTGTTTAAATGGCGCCGATAAAGCCGTTCTGGCGCCACATTTCAAACACGACAATCGATGCCGAATTGGCCAGATTCAAACTGCGGATATCTGGGCGCATCGGTATGCGTAGCCGGTGGTTGTTGTCAAAAGTTGCCAGAATGTCCGGGGGGAGACCTTTGGTTTCGCAGCCAAGAACAATGACATCATCCGGCTGAAATTTAACCTCATGGTAGGGTCGACTGCCTTTGGTCGTCATGGCAAAAAAACGGCGCGGAGATTCATCAGGTTGGTTACTGTTGAGTTTTTTCAGGCAGCTTTCCCAATTGTCATGTACCTGTAGGAATGCCTGGTCGTGATAATCCAGCCCGGCACGGCGTAACGAGCGATCATCGACGTCGAAGCCCAGGGGGCGTACCAGATGGAGTTCGAAACCGGTTGCAGCAGAAACGCGGATGAGATTGCCGGTATTGGGTGGGATTTCCGGGTGAACCAGGACGATGGCGGGGCGGCGGTGAGTAGGTGTCATATCTGTTTAATTAAGGCGGCCCGGTTCGGGTGTGCGGGCAATCACGGCCACATCAACACGGCGGGCGCCGGCGTGTCGTAGTGCTTCGGCGCAGGCCGAAAGGCTTGCGCCAGTTGTCAGCACATCATCAATGAGCAGAATCCTGGTGTCCGGAAGGGGTTTGGGGCAGGCAAATGCCCCGCGCAGATTGGACCAGCGTTCATTACGATGCAGGCCGGCCTGTGGGGCGGTATCGTAAATACGGATCAGGCTATTGGAAGACCAGGGTATCTCGAGATAACTGGAGAGGTGCCGCGCAATTTCGGCGGCCTGGTTGAAGCCGCGTGATTTAAGACGGTTTGCATGGAGAGGCATCGGGATAACCAGGTCAGGGCGCTCAACCCCAGGTTGCATCTCCCATCGGTTTTTAAGTGCCTGCGCCATGCGCTGGCTAAAAAAACCGGCCAGATAAAGATGGTGCCCGTACTTGAAATCCCGGATCAGGGCATCGACTGGGAAGCTGTAAGACCAGGCAGCAACCGCTGTATCGAAAGCTGGTGTGTGATGCGCACAATCTGGGCAAGCGATCGGCATGCCGATTGAATTTGACTGAAGCGGCAGTGCGCAGCGTGGGCACTGAAGCGCACTGGGAACAGGTAAATCAGCCGTGCAGGCGGCGCAAACAGGCGCGTTAGCACTGGCCAGGCCGCAGAGCATGCAGTTCTGTGGAAGCAGCAGGCGCCCCAGAACCTCGCCAGCTGCGCTAATTGCGTGACGCAGGCGATGTGCCAGAGATTCGGAAGGGGTCGTGGGCAAGGGAGCTTCGTTCAATGCGGGATTTAGGAGGAATTCAGCTAGGTTTGGGTGCTTCGGGCATAATTATGCCTTTACTTAGCAATCTACCTCTAATCGAGAGGTTTCCTATGCAAACAGAGACGATCCCCCTGAATTTTGTACCGCCACGCGCCAAAAAAAATCCGGCTAACCAAGCCGTCAACGGCACTGGGCGCTGGTCGACCGAAGCCGTGCTGGCGCTGGTTGAAATGCCTTTTATGGCGCTATTGGCTAAAGCACATGCAGTGCATGCAGAACACTTCGATGAAAACGCTGTGCAGCGTTCGACCTTGCTCTCGATCAAGACGGGCGGCTGCTCTGAAGATTGCGGCTACTGTTCACAATCAGCGCGCTACGACACCAATCTGGAACGCGAGGCGTTGTTGTCTACGGATGAGGTGATCGCCGCAGCGAAAGCCGCTAAAGCGGCTGGCTCATCACGTTTCTGCATGGGCGCAGCCTGGCGTGGCCCAAAGGATAAGGACCTCGATAAGGTTGTCGACATGGTGCAGGAAGTTAAAGCCCTGGGCCTGGAAACCTGTGTCACGCTCGGTATGCTGAAACCAGGGCAGGCAGAAAAGCTGGCCACAGCCGGGTTGGATTACTACAACCATAATCTGGATACCGATGCCGAATTTTACGGTGAGGTCATTAGTACACACACGCACGAAGATCGCCTCGACACCCTGGATCAGGTGCGTCAGGCAGGCATTCATGTGTGTTCCGGCGGTATTGTCGGTATGGGCGAAAATCGTAAAAACCGTGCCGCATTGATTGCGCAACTGGCGAACCTTGATCCGGTGCCCGACTCGGTGCCCATTAATAATTTGGTGCCGATTCCCGGTACGCCGATGGCCGGTGTTGATCCGGTCGATGGTATCGAGTTCGTACGCATGATCGCCGCCGCCCGTATTACCATGCCGACGTCTTGGGTCCGCCTGTCGGCCGGTCGTCAGGAAATGTCGGATGAGTTGCAAGCACTGTGCTTCTTTGCCGGCGCCAATTCGATTTTTTACGGCGAACAATTACTCACGACGGGTAACCCAGACACATCGCGTGATCAGAAATTATTTGCCACGCTGGGCTTGAAAGGCGTCTGATGTCTACGGGGGAGGCACCCCGTTTCCGGCGTCACCGGATCCGCCGCGCTTTTGATCGTGCTGCGACAGGGTTTGGTGGGAGTGATTTCCTCTACCGGGAAATGGCTCGTCGTATGGGTGAGCGTCTTGAAATGCTGCGCATCGCGCCTCGGCAGATTCTTGATGCAGGTTGTGGTCTGGGTGCGGATCGTCCGCTGCTCAGCCATCGTTATCCCGAAGCGCAGTGGTTGGGGGTGGATAGCAGCCAGGCAATGCTGATGGCCGGTCGGCGCGCAGATCTGGCGGCAAGCGGATTTTTCCGTCGACTGCTCAATCAGGGTCGAGGCGCCCGCTCTATGCGTGTGGGCGCAGATCTCAACGCCCTACCGGTTTGTTCTCAATCCATAGATTTCATCTGGTCTAATGCCGCATTGCATTGGTTGGACGACCTGCCAGAAACCTTCCAGGAATTTAATCGTGTGTTACGGGTTGGTGGTTTGCTGATGTTCAGTCTATTCGGCCCGGACACCCTCAAGGAGTTGCGTCAGGCAACGCAAATGGTTGCGTCGGCCATGCGAATTGATCGAACCCAATCGTTTGTTGATATGCATGATGTGGGAGATATGCTGGTCAATAGCGGTTTTTCTGATCCGGTGATGGATATGGAAACCTTGACGTTGACTTATACGGATCCCTGGCAGGCGCTACGCGAATTAAAGAAAATGGGTTCCAGTGTGGCAACGTACTTTGTTCCTTCGGGACTGACGCACAAGCGCTTCTGGGATCGGGTGATTGCGCAGTGGCCCCGGAATAGTGACGGGCTTTATACGCTGACCTTTGAACTGGTGCAGGGGCACGCCTGGAAGATGGCGCCCAAGCAGCATGCCGATGGTCGTGCGGTGGTGAACTTTATGCCAAAGCCAAACCGCCGCTAAGCGAATGCGGGATATCTTAGGGCAACTTGAAGCGGCTTGGTACGCATCGAGCACGGCATCGAAATGCCATGCGGTTGATGCCTTAATACCGGCCTGCCTGATGCTTTCTGATGGTCACCGGTTACCGGATGTGAGCAGCGTAGCGCCCGACTGCAAACACGTCGGACGACCAGATAAGGTGGTCTGTGTGCCACCCGAGTCGTTGCCGTTTCGCAAGGCCACAGATAAGGCTGGGCGAGCCGCTTTGCTGCATGCAATTGCGCACATCGAATTTAACGCCATCAACTTGGCGCTGGACGCTGCCTGGCGTTTCAAAGACCTGGGCGGTCTCTTTGTGCGGGACTGGATCGGCGTCGCCATTGAAGAGTGTTATCACTTCAAGCTGATCGAAAGCCGTTTACAGGCATTGGGTGTTGCGTATGGTGATTTGCCGGCGCACGCGGGACTATGGAACCTTGCCGAACAGACGTCGGAGGATGTGCTGGCACGGATGGCTTTGGTGCCACGTTTAATGGAAGCACGGGGGCTTGATGCCATGCCGCCGATTTTTAGAGCCTTTCAAGGCATTGGTGATAAGCCAACGCTGCGGGCGTTATCGGTTATCGCACGAGATGAAGTCCGACATGTTGCTTTGGGAGACTTCTGGTTTCGCCAGCTTTGCAAAGCGCAAGCATTGCCCGTTTCGGACACTTATCAATCACTGATTGCCACCTATGGTGCGCCTAGACCAAGGCCACCGCTGAATGAAGCGGCAAGACGTGCTGCCGGCTTCGAGGAGGCTGAACTGGCATTGTTGCGGGCGTCGTAGAACGGTAATAAAAAAGGGCAGCACTCAGGCTGCCCTTTTTCTGGTCAAAGACCGAATTACTGACGCAGACCAGCAGCGTATTCTGCAACTGCAGCCATTTGCGGATCGGTCATCTTGGCAGCGATCGTGCGCATCACGGCTTCCGGATCGTTAGCACGGGTGCCTTCGCGGAACTGCTTCAACTGGGTGACGACATAGTCAGGATGCTGGCCAGCAAGTGATGGGTACTGGGCTGGCAGACCGCCACCAGCAACACCATGGCAGCCGGCACACGCAGGGATGCCCTTTTTGATGTCGCCAGCGCGCCACAGTTTACGACCTTCAGTGACGAGCTTCTCATCCTTGGCAACGTCTGGCTTCAGCGTTTGCTTCGAGAAATACTGAGCCAGTGCCTTCATTTCAGCTTCTGACAGCGGTGCTGCCATGCCGTTCATGACAGCATTCTGGCGTAGGGCTGGCTTGCCATCGGCACCGGCTTTGAAGTTATTGAGTTGCTTGAGCAGGTAGGAGGCATGCTGACCAGCCAGACTTGGGTTGACTGGAATGCTGCTGTTGCCATCGGCACCGTGACAGGCGGCACACACGTTTTTAGCGATAGCGGCAGCATCGACGGCTGCTGGGGTATTAGCGGCAGCCGGGGCTGCGGGCTCAGCAGCCAGTGACAGGGCACTGACGGAACACATCAGGGCGAATGCGACAGCACGAATCATGTCCACACTCCTAGTAGGAATAATGCGATTCCTTAAGAACCGCAGGGTAATTAGTCGGTTAAGGCTGTTATTCTAATACAACCTGAACGAGGCGTACTGTGTCTAATTCCCAAACTTTGAAATCTCCTGCTAAAACTGCTCCGAAAGGATTGCCTAAAAAAAAGGCAAATCCAGTCAAAAGAACTGAAAATGCCAACAGTTCAGCCGTGACCCCACCTAAAAACCCCGGTCACGCCCATCCTTTTCCGCGCACGGAATTTCTCACAACGGTGGCCCGCTTGCGCGATACCCCGGGGGATGCCGTGGCTGAGGTGGCCTTTGTTGGGCGTTCAAACGCCGGTAAATCATCGGCCATTAATACGCTGGCCGGAAAAACCCGATTGGCCTACGTTTCCAAAACGCCTGGGCGCACCCAGCATCTGAACTATTTTTCAGTGGCGCCTGATCGTTACTTCGTTGATTTGCCTGGCTATGGATTTGCCAAGGTGCCAGAAGATGTCCGCAAACAGTGGGATACGCTGCTCGGACCTTATTTGCAGACCCGAGAACAGCTCAAAGGCTTGGTCGTGATCATGGATAGCCGCAGACCCCTGACCGAGATGGATTGGCAAATGCTGGAATGGTTTGCGCCGACCGGTCGGCCGGTTCATGTGTTGCTCTCCAAGGCCGATAAATTGAGTCGACAGGAACAGACGAAAACCTTGCGTCAGGTTAAAGCAGATTTAGCGGATCTTGGCTGTCCGGTCAGTGTGCAGCTGTTTTCCAGTCTTAAACGTGCGGGGGTTGCCGAGGCCGCAACGGTGCTTAAAAACTGGCTCGGCTTGTGCGAAAATTCAACGAATGACGCAGGTGAAGAGGCTCAGCCTGCGCTGTCTCAAGTGAAAGAAAACGATGTCATCTAATTCAGCTTTCCCTCTGGTGCGTCCGCGTCGTGTAAGGGCAGATGAAGCGACGCGCCGACTCGTGCGTGAACATCATCTGACGGTCGATGATCTGATATACCCCGTATTTGTTCGGGAAGGCTCGGGCCTTGTGGAGGCGGTGAGCTCAATGCCCGGCGTCAATCGTTACTCACCGGATACCTTACTAGTGCATCTGGAAGAAGTGGTGGCGCTGGGTATACCGGCAGTTGCACTGTTTCCGGTGATTGATGTCTCGCTTAAAACCTTAGATGGTGCTGAAGCCGCGAACCCGGATGGTCTGGTGCCTCGGGTGGTCAAGTCCATCAAACAGAAATTCCCTGAGCTACTGGTGATCGCTGATGTCGCACTGGATCCCTATACCTCGCATGGGCAGGATGGGATTATTGATGGCGATGGGTACGTGCTGAATGATGTCACTCTCGACATGTTGGTGAAGCAAGCCGTGATGCAGGCGGGCGCAGGTGTCGATATGGTGGCGCCTTCCGACATGATGGACGGGCGTATCGTTCGCATTCGCACCGCGCTGGAAGCGGCCGGCCACGTGAATACCCGCATCATGGCCTATAGCGCCAAATACGCCTCTGCGTTTTACGGACCATTTCGTGATGCAGTGGGTTCTGCCGGGCAGCTGGGCAAGAGCAATAAAATGACGTATCAAATGGATCCGGCAAACTCTAACGAGGCGCTGCACGAAGTGGCGCTGGATCTGGCCGAAGGTGCGGACATTGTGATGATTAAACCGGGTATGCCGTACCTGGATATTGTGCGGCGGATCAAGGATGAGTTTGCCCGTCCTACGGCGGTGTATCAGGTCAGCGGTGAATATGCGATGCTAAAAGCCGCGGCGCAGAATGGCTGGCTAGATGAGCAGAAAGTTGTCATGGAAAGCATGCTCGGCTTTAAGCGGGCCGGCGCCGATATGATTCTGACTTACTTTGCACCGCAGGTTGCGCGTTGGCTCCAGCCGGCTAAATAGCGTAAGTCGGTGATGTTGCGCAGCTTGTGGTCTACCCATGGGCTGTTGCGCAGCGATCGCGTTATCCAGAGTGTGTGCATGCCAAGCCGTTTAGCCATGACCAGATTGGGCAGGCTATCCTCAATCATGATGGCCTGACTCGGTTGAATCCGTTCTTTTTGTAGCAGCTTCAGGAAACCGCTACGTAGCGGTTTAGGCTGGAAGCCGAAGGACTCAACCGTATAAATGGCATCAAATAAAGGCAAGAGCCCTGTGAGGGCTAATACGTCGTGCGTGTAAGTCCGTGGCGCATTAGAGAAGATGATGCGTCGGCCTGGCAGCTGCTTCAAGGTATGCGCCAGTGCCGGGGCGGTAATAATCAGCGAACCCAGATTCTCGAAATTATGTGTTTCGGCCAGAAAGTGATTCGGGTCGATCCCATGGTGGCGAATTAACCCGAGTAAGGTTGCGCCATATCGTTGCCAATAATGCTGGCGCAGGGCTGTTGCCTCGGCGTAATCGAGCGACAGGTGTCGCTCGATGTATGCCGTCATTGCCCGATTGATGTGCGGGAAAATGTGGGGTGTTGCGTGGTGTAGCGTGTCATCAAGATCGAACACCCACACCGGGGCTTTGGCCATCGCCTGCTCAGGCAGATTTGATCATGGTACCTACGCCGTGCTGGGTCAGAATCTCCAGCAGTAGGGCATGAGGAACGCGACCATCAATAATGTGTACCCCCTTCACGCCATTGCGTGCGGCATCCAGGGCCGATGAAATTTTTGGCAGCATGCCACCAGATAAGGTGCCATCAGCCACCATGTCATCGATGTCGCGTGGCGTTAGACCAGTCAGTAGGTTGCCGTCTTTATCGAGCACGCCCGGTGTGTTGGTCAGCAATACCAGTTTCTCGGCGCCTAGCACTTCAGCCATTTTGCCGGCAACAACATCAGCGTTGATGTTATAGGTCTGGCCATCGGGGCCATAGCCAATCGGCGCAATCACGGGAATGAAAGCGCCTGAGACCAGGTGATGAACGATAGATGGATCAATTTGCTGGATATCACCAACCAGACCGATATCGAGCAGTTCAGCCGGGTTGCCATGCTTAGGCAGCATTAGTTTCTTGGCACGGATGAGACCAGCGTCTTTACCAGTCAGGCCAACCGCTTTGCCGCCGTTCTGATTGATCAGGCCGACGATGTCCTTGTTAACCTCGCCGCCCAGCACCATCTCGACAATGCGCATGGTTTCCGCGTCGGTAACGCGCATACCCTGAATGAATTCACCCTTTTTACCCACCTGAGTGAGCATTTGCTCGATCTGTGGACCACCGCCATGAACCACGACCGGGTTCAGACCAACCAACTTGAGCAGTACGACATCGTTGGCAAAAGATTGCTTGAGGCGCTCTTCGGTCATAGCGTTGCCACCGTATTTCACAACAATGGTTTTGCCATGAAAGCGTTTTAGATAGGGCAATGCCTCGGCAAGTACCTTGGCTTCCAGAGCGATGTTTTCGTGCGGTTGAGCGATGGTCATATCGATTCCGTCGGTCAGAAATAATTAGGGGATGGCGGCGATTGTAGCGAGCCAGAGGATGATCGCAAAGCCATATCAGGAAGATTTATGGAGGATTGCAAGAATGGCATCACGATTACTTGCTGAAAAGCAGGCCTTGGCCGCTTCCTGTGCAGGCACCCAGCGCCATGCGCGGTGCTCTGATGGCGACAAGTGGATGTCGCAGGTGTTTGGCAGGCAGAGGGAAAATACCCGTTCACGATTATGGGTCACATCGGGTGCGTAGCGATGCCGCCATTCGGGCATGATTTCGTAGATATTCTCCCCGGGCCAGGCTTGAAACGCTGATGAATCAAGCCGTATCCCGGTTTCTTCGGCCACTTCACGGCAGGCGGTCTCGATAAAAGATTCGGCCCCTTCGCGGCTGCCGGTAACCGATTGCCAATAGCCAGGGTGTTTTGCGCGTTCCAGGAGCAACACCTGCAAATCAGGGGTGTAAATGACCACCAGCACTGATTCGGGACGTTTAAATCCTTGGGTCACTGGATTCAACCAATCATCGGCAATAGGGCGATACCATCGCCGCGTAGCCCTATAAAAGCCCAGAAGGGCACTTCCTGTGCTTGCCAGTGGTGGTTGGCAGCCTGGAAGGATTCCAGCAGCTTCTGTATGCCAGTTGGGTCTGAAGCAATCAGATTGTCGGCATCTTCAATGAGCACCACATAGCCGTTAGCCGGCAGCCAGGAAAAATCACTGAGCATTTCTGCCAGTTCATCGAGGTGGGCGCCTTCATGGGCCGGGCACTGGGTTGCTTTAGTGAGCGTCGCCAGTGCCTCAGCCATTCGAGGTGTTTCTTTGAGCGGTACACGAATTAGCTGCAGATCTGCCTGGGCGCATGCGTCTGGTAGGGCATCTATGCCGCCGGGCGTCAGATGGTAAACGCCCGCCCGCTCGAAATCTTCGAGCAGACGGGCGAATGCTGCCGGGTTCACGTGATCAGATGTAGCAGTGGTCGTGCTTAAGCCGGCGTTTTGCTGTCGGCCGCTGCGGGTTGGGCGACAGGCTGACGAAGACGGATGTGCAGCTCGCGTAGTTGTTTTTCATCAACTGGCGATGGCGCATCGGTCAGTAGACACTGGGCACGTTGTGTTTTCGGGAAAGCAATCACATCGCGGATCGACTCGGCACCCGTCATCATGGTGACGATACGATCCAGACCGAAAGCCAGGCCACCATGTGGTGGGGCGCCGTACTTCAGTGCATCGAGCAGGAAGCCAAATTTAAGTTTCTGCTCTTCTTCACCGATACCCAGGGCACTAAACACCTTTTCCTGAACGTCGGCACGGTGGATACGTACGGAACCGCCACCGATTTCCCAGCCATTCAGCGCGATATCGTAAGCCTTGGCCAGGCAATTGCCCGGATCGTTGCTCAGCAGATCGATATGGGCATCTTTCGGGCTGGTGAATGGGTGGTGGCAGGCGTTCCAGCGTTTGTCATCTTCGTCGTATTCAAACATCGGGAAGTCAACGATCCAGATAGGTGCCCAGACCGTGCCGTTCATGAAGTTCTTTTCATGACCAATTTTTACACGGAGCGCGCCAAGCGCATCGTTAACGACCTTGGTTTTATCTGCACCAAAGAAAATCAGGTCGCCACTCTGTGCGTCAGTGCGTTCCAGAATAGTTTTGAGGGCGGTCTCGTGCAGATTCTTGACGATGGGCGATTGCAAGCCGGTTTCATTAGGTTGCGAGGCATCGTTGACCTTGATGTAGGCCAGACCCTTGGCACCATAGATGCCGACGAATTTGGTGTATTCGTCGATCTCGCCACGCGAGAGCGAAGCACCACCCGGGATGCGCATGGCGGCCACACGACCACCGGTAGTTGCCGGGCCGCTGAATACCTTAAAGGCCACATCAGCAACCGCATCGGTCACATCGGTCAGCTCCAGGGTCACGCGCATATCAGGCTTATCTGAGCCAAAGCGTGCCATAGCCTCTGCGTAGGCCATGCGTGGGAATGGGTTTGGCAGATCGACGTCCAGCGCGTCCTTGAAGACATAACGGATGAGGCCTTCGGTCAGCCCCATGATCTCTTCTTCGCTCAGGAATGATGTTTCGATATCGACCTGGGTGAATTCGGGTTGGCGATCGGCACGCAGATCTTCATCACGGAAACATTTGACGATCTGATAGTAACGATCGAAGCCTGCCACCATGAGCAGTTGTTTGAACAGCTGTGGCGACTGCGGCAGCGCAAAGAACTGGCCATCATGAACGCGAGATGGCACCAGATAGTCACGGGCGCCTTCCGGGGTCGACTTGGTAAGCATTGGGGTTTCGATGTCGATGAAACCATTGTCGTCGAGATAACGGCGGAATGCGCGGGCAACGCGATAGCGCAGTTGCAGGTTCTTCTGCATGGCGGGACGGCGTAGATCCATCACACGATGGGTCAGGCGTACGGTTTCCGACAGGTGCTCGTCATCAACCTGGAACGGTGGCGTCACCGAAGGGTTGAGAACTTCGATGTCATGGCACAGGACTTCGATCGCACCAGAGGCGAGCGACGTGTTTTCTGTGCCAGCAGGACGAGGACGTACTTTGCCGGTGATTTTCAGGCAGAACTCACCACGAACCGATTCGGCGATATTGAACATGTCGGCACGATCCGGGTCGCACACCACTTGCGCCAGACCAGTGCGATCTCGCAGATCGATAAAGATAACGCCACCATGATCACGGCGACGGTGTGCCCAGCCACACAGGGTGACGATCTGTTCATTCAGCGAAGGATTGAGGTCGCTACAGTAGTGAGTACGCATGAGGTGTCTTGCTTTTCTTCAGGGTGGAAATCAATCGCCAACGTAAGTGGCGGCATCAGGTTGTTTCAGTAGATTGGCGGGTTGCTGCGCGGTCGGTGCGACCACACCCATAGAGATCAGGTACTTCAGGGCGTCTTCAACCGACATGTCGAGTTCGAGCACGTCGGATTTAGGGACCATGAGAAAGAAACCTGATGTCGGATTCGGGGTCGTGGGCACGTAAAGGCTCACCATGTTGTCGCCAAGGCGCTCGGCGATCTCGCCGCCCGGGGTGCCGGTCAGAAAGCCGATGGTCCAGCTGCCCTGACGCGGATACTGTACGAGTACTGCCTGGCGAAATGCCTGGCCTGATGGGGAGAAGACGGTATCCGAGATCTGTTTGACGCTCTGATAGATCGACCGCACGACAGGAATGCGATGGAGCAGCGCTTCCCACCAGCGAACCAGACGCTGGCCGATAAAGTTAGCCGTGAGGAGACCGGTGATGAAAACGACGAGCAGCGTCATGATGGCGCCAACACCGGGAATGTTGAAGCCGACGAGCGCGCGCGGTTGCCATGCGTTCGGCAACAGCATGATTGACTGATCCATCATGCCGAGAATGAACGAGAGCACCCAGAGGGTAATGCCCAGAGGCGCCCAGATCAGCAGGCCGGTAATGAAGTAACGTTTCATCGCTTCGCCGCAAAGCGGCAGATAGGTTCCAAACCCTTGATTATAGCGGACTGACGGCGATTTCTGTAGGCAGATTCAAAGGACATTGCCCAGCTGGAAGATCGGCAGGTACATGGCGATCACCATGCCACCAATAATGAGTCCCAGAACGACCATCATCAGGGGCTCCAGGAGGCTGTTGAGCATGCTTACGAGGTCGCTGACCTCGCGTTCGTAAATGTCGGCCACTTTTCTCAGCATATCGTCCAGCGATCCGGATTCTTCGCCGATGGCAACCATTTGTATGGGTAAAGCGCTGAAAACGGCTTGCTGACGCATCGCCACAGATAAACTGGCCCCTTGTTGTAACTGCAGCCGTATTTTTCGGGAGGCATCGATAAAGCTGCGATTGCCTGCCGTGTCACCTGCCGGGCCTAAAGCGTCCAGCAGCGGAATGCCCGCGCTAATCAGACTGGCGAGGGTCTGGCTCCAGCGGGCGAGGGCTGCTTTCTGAAATAGGCTGCCCAGGATGGGTAAACCTAACAACCAGCCGTCTGTTCGGGTTTGCCAGGCGAGGTTCGCTTGCCATTGTCGATAGAGCGCAACCCCGACACTGCCCGTGAGCCCAAAAAACAATAGGCCGTACTCGCGGAGGGCGTTTGAACCATCGATCATCAGCTGGGTTGGCCATGGCAGCGCTGCGCCAAAACTGGCGAAGCTTTGTTCAAAAGCGGGTACAACCAGCCACAGCAGTAGCAGGCTCACGATAAACGCAATGCCCAGAATGGCAATCGGGTAAGCCAGTGCGCTCCGGATCTTGCCTTTGATCGCCTGCATTTTCTCGTGATAGCTGGCGATGCGCTCAAGCATCACGTCGAGCAACCCGGATTGCTCGCCTGCAGCCACCAGGGTGCAAGTCAGGACATCAAAGGCCTCGGGGTGTTGTTGCATGGCCTGTGCCAGTGATGAGCCCATCTGCAGATCGGTGCGTATCTGCAGCAACATCTGACTGGCCACAGCTTGATCCTGGCTTTTGGCAAGGAGTTCCATGGCGGCCAATAGGGGCACGCCTGCGTGGATGAGCGTGGCCAGTTGGCGCAGGATCAGGCCGATTGCTTTGCGGGAAATGGTGGGCTGCCGGCGCCACGGCCGAACCAGTTTGATCGGTGTGATGCCACGTTGACGTAGTGCTACCCGGGCACGCATGTCGTTGGCTGCACGGATTTCTCCTTTGAGTAGCGCGCCATTCTGGGTGATACCCGTCCAGCCAAACCGCCTCAGCGAATCTGATTCTGTTTTAGTCACCACGATCTTCGCTGCGTTCCGTTTCTGTCAGCACTTCCGATAGCGAGGTGATGCCAGTCATAACCTTCTCGAGGCCTGATCGACGTAGGCTGTATACCCCTTCTTTCTGTGCTTGAAGTGCCATATCTCTTGCGCTCGCGTGATTGAGCATCAGCTGCTGCAATGCGGGCGAAACTTGCAGCACTTCAAAAACACCGACCCGACCTTTGTAGCCGGTGTGGTGGCATTTGGTACAGCCAGTCGCTTTGTAGAGTACCCAGTCGCCGCGGGCCCGTTGGTTGATTTCGTCAGCATTAAAACCTGCCTCTTGAAGCAAGGCTGAATCGGTTTCATCCACGGTGCGACAGTCACAAAGGCGGCGCACCAGGCGTTGGGCCACGATCAGTAAGACGCTACCGGCAACCCCATAATTTGGCAGCCCCAGCTGTAAGAGGCGTTCAAGGGTTGCGGTTGCAGATCGCGTGTGTAGGGTAGAGAGCACCAGGTGCCCGGTTTGCGCGGCTTTCAGCGCAGTTTCTGCCGTGTCGGCATCACGGATTTCGCCCACCATCAGGATGTCGGGATCCTGTCGCATAAAGGCGCGTAGCGCGACGGCGAAGCTAAGACCCGTGCGCTCATCAATGTTGACCTGATTGATGCCGACCACAGGTATTTCTACCGGGTCTTCCACCGTGGCAATGTTCACGCCCGGTTGGTTCAACGCGTTGAGACAGGCGTAGAGTGTGACGGTTTTGCCGGAACCGGTTGGCCCCGTAACGAGAACCATCCCACTGGGTTGGTGGATAGCTTCGTTGAGTTGATCGTATTGGGTCGGCGATAGACCAATTTCTTTGAGTCCGAGGCGTGCATCCTGACGATCGAGAATCCGAAGAACAATCTTCTCCCCATATAACGTGGGCATGGTGCTGATCCGGAGGTCAACCTGGGTGCCGTCATCGGTTTGCACCTGTAACTGACCATCCTGGGGCAACCGTTTTTCTGCAATATCAAGACGGGAAAGCACTTTTAAGCGAGAGGCGAGCCGATCACGAAAATCGTCGGGCGGGGCTTCCTGTGCTTGTAATCGTCCATCAATCCGGTAGCGTATTCGGTAAGTGTTTTCGTAGGGCTCAAAGTGGATGTCTGAGGCGCCACGTTCTATGGCGATACTGAGGGTCTTTTGCAGAAAACGTACAACGGGTGCTTCATCAACAGCCTGGTCTGCGTCACTTCGTGTTTGTATGGCGGCGGATTCTGTTGCTCGGACTTTGGTAGCGGCAGCACATTCTGCAAGCTGCGACACATCAACAACACAAGCCTCGATTTCCAATCCCGTCTGGAACCGTATGGCGTTGATTAGCTTGTCATCGGTCGGATCTGCCATCCCGAGCTGCAAGCGTTGCCCAGATAAGCGAATTGGCTGGTAGCGGGGATTGGGGGCTAAACCGACATCAGGGAAGGCCTGATAAAGCGGTTTGATTTCGATGCGGGTAAAGCCGAAGTCTGATTCGATAAACCGGGCGATGGTTGCTGAATCGAGGATCGTGTCGGCAACCAGCTCGGCAGGTAGGCTGGTTTGTCTTTGTTGAGCGCGAAGGAGACAGCGTTCAATCGCCGCTTCGGGGGCTAGCCCGCTTTGTATCAGTGCGCGGGCTAGGGTGCTCATACAGGCCGGTTAAGAACAACTTCCAGCACGAAGCGGCTACCCACATAAGCCAGCATTAACATCACAAAGCCGGCGATTGTCCATGCGGTTGCTTTTTTGCCCCGCCAGCCGCGTAGTTTGCGACCGAGCAGGAGGGCGCCAAAGATTAACCAGGACAGACAGGCAAAAATTGTTTTGTGATCAGCACGAATCCAGGTGCCATTCAACTGTTCCGATACCAGCAAGCCGGTGGCAAGAGACGCCGTGAGTAACAGAAACGCAATGCCCAGCATGCGGAATAACAGGTTTTCCATACGGAGCAGCGGTGGAAAACGTCGACCCGCAGTGAGTCGAGCCGGGTCGTGCAACTCCCGTTCGGCAATCCAGAGCAGGCATGCTTGTAGAGTGGCCAGCAGAAACACGCCATAAGCCAGCATGGCAAGAATGAAATGCAGGCGAAAGAGCCAGGCATCGATATGTACCAGCGGGTGTTCGACGGGAAAAATCAGCGGTAGCAGCACGCCCGCACAGGCGGTTGGCAGAATCAGTGCCAGCAAACCACGTTGCTGATAGGCAAGGCTTTCGAACCCGTGGAGCACGACGGCCAGCCACAGAATCACCGAGACGGTGAGCGCAAAGGAAAAGCGCACCGTGCCGCCACCAAACATATCCAGATAAAGTGCCGCCGCATGGACAGCAATGGCAAAACCCAGCAACGCCGGGGTAACCCCGGCCGAAGGCCGCGTGTCGTGCGGTTTGCCGAGGCTCTGGGCGAGTCTGGCACCTGATTGATGCGCCACTTGGCGAATGACCTGCCAGCTGAGTAAACCATAGGCCAAGGCAGCGATGATCGTCAGTAACGTCGCGAGCGGGAAGGGAAGCGATACAATTGTCGGCATAGGCTCATTTATATCATGTGCCCCGACCAAATGTTCGAGACTGATCAATGCTGGAAAATCTGACCCAACGGCTTGGCCGTGTCATGAAAACCATGCGAGGCGAAGCCCGCATGACCGAAGCCAATATTGGCGATGCTTTGCGTGAAGTGCGTATGGCGCTGCTGGAAGCGGACGTATCCCTTCCGGTGGTGAAAGATTTTGTTGCCCAGGTTAAGGAAAAGGCGCTGGGTGAGGATGTGGTCGGCTCACTGACACCGGGCCAGGCCTTTGTAGGGGTTGTTCATGAACAGCTAAAGCAGCTCATGGGCGAAGCCCAGGTGCCGTTGGCGCTGAACCAGCAACCGCCCGCCATCATTCTCATGGCCGGTTTGCAGGGCGCGGGTAAAACCACCACGGTCGGTAAGCTGGCCCGCTGGCTTAAACAGAATCAGAAGAAAAAAGTCATGGTGGTGTCGTGTGACGTTTATCGTCCGGCCGCTATTGATCAGCTCAAACACGTTGCGGAACAGGTTGGCGCCAGCTTTTTCCCATCGTCACCCGATCAGAAACCCGCAGACATTGCGGCCGCAGCGGTGGATTGGGCACGCAAGCATCATGAAGAAGTGCTGATCGTCGATACGGCCGGTCGTCTGGCCATCGATGAAGCCATGATGGCCGAGATCAAGGCGTTGCACGCGCAGCTGGATCCGATTGAAACCCTGTTTGTCGTTGACGCCATGCTGGGTCAGGACGCCGTTAATACCGCCAAGGCCTTTAATGAAGCGCTGCCGCTCACCGGTGTGGTGCTGACCAAGCTGGATGGTGACGCGCGAGGCGGTGCGGCGCTTTCGGTACGTTCGGTGACCGGTAAGCCCATTAAATTTATTGGCGTCGCTGAAAAGCTGGATGGTCTGGAGCCGTTTTATCCGGATCGTATGGCGTCCCGTATTCTGGGCATGGGGGACATCCTGTCTCTGGTCGAAGCAGCCTCGCAACAGGTGGATATGGACCAGGCGCAAGCCATGGCCCAGAAGATCAAATCCGGCAAAGGCTTTGATCTTAATGACTTCCGTGCCCAGGTGGCACAGATGCGCCAGATGGGCGGCATGACGGCGCTAATGGATAAGCTACCGGCCAAGTTTGCCGAAGCTGCGGCCAGTATGCCTGCCGGCAGTGATGAGAAGATGGCTAAACGCATACAGGGCATCATCGACAGCATGACGCCGGATGAGCGTACGAAGCCGGAACTGATCAAAGCCAGCCGTAAGCGTCGTATTGCTGCCGGCGCAGGCGTTCAGGTGCAGGAAGTGAATCGACTTCTAAACCAGTTTGAACAGACGCAGAAGATGATGAAGCAGTTCGGCAGCATGTTCAAAGGCAAGGGCGGCATGATGAAGATGATGAGAGGCGCCAAATCCATGTTTGGCGGCAAATTACCCTTCTAAACCGACTGCGCCGATCCAAGGCGTTGTTGCGCCGCTGTTGCAACTGAGTATCTCGCTTCGCCTATCTACCCGATATGTCTCGCTCGATGCGCTCCGGGCGCCTAGCCTTGGAGCGGCTCGTTACGGTTTAGGCAAGGTTGCTTATGCGAGTGCCTTGCGCAGGTAATCCACCACGCCAGCCCGATCAATCATCGTAGCCTCGGCAT